>LCBU01000001.1 GCA_000997405.1 Candidatus Woesebacteria bacterium GW2011_GWA1_41_7
CAAACGTGATGCGATTGTAATTTACCCTCCTGTAGAGATTCCAAAAGTTGATTTAAAAAATAAGGAGTCCAGAGATTATTATTTAGTAGGGGGAAGATTGGCCCGTGCCAAAAGAACAGACTTGGTGATAGAAGTCTGTAATAAGTTGAAACTTCCTTTGAAGATTTTTGGTAGAGGTTTTGGGGGATATGAAGAATATTTGAAATCAATGATCGGTCCGACAGTGGAGTTCTTGGGAGAAGTTACTGAGGACGTTAAATGGAATTTATATAGGAATGCTAAAGCATTTTTATATCCTACCGAAATGGAAGACTTTGGAATTCAAGCAGTTGAGGCAATGGCGGCAGGAACTCCGGTTATAGCTCTTGCACAAGGAGGCCCATTGGAAACAATAGTAGAAGGTAAAACAGGCTTATTCTTTAATGAACTCACACCCGAATCATTAGCAGATGCAGTCAGAAAATTTGAAAAAATGAAGTTTAATTCCCAAGACTGCATAACCCAAGCCAAAAAGTTTTCAAAAAGTAGATTTAAAAGAGAGATCGCTGAATATATTACCAAACATGCCTGAATTACCCGAGGTTGACCCTCCTTCGCTTTCAGCTTCGGAAGGGCGATGGACAATGAGTTTGCTATAATCACCTTATGCCAGAGTTACCAGAAGTGGAGACCATGCGGTTACAACTTAAGAAGTACCTAACAGGGCATAAAATAACTTCGGTTGAAGTTAATAACCGAAAAACTTTTCAGGGGGACGAGAAAAAGATACTGGATACGAAGATACTCGATACCAGGAGATTTGGGAAGGTGTCGGTTATTGATCTTGCAAACGGTTATTCAATTATTACTCACGTAAAACTCACGGGACAATTTATTTATAGAGGACCAAATCTGGTAAAGCCCAGAGAGCTATCCTCAAAAGTAACGGGCGGAATTCCCGGACCCCACACATTGGTTATTTTTAATTTAGACCGTGGTGGAGTTCTTTATTATAACGATGTCAGACGTTTTGGTTGGATAAAAATCGAAAAAACCGGTGAGGTGGAATCCGAACCCTTCATCAAAAAACTTGGGCCCGAGCCTTTTAAGGGTTTAACCTTAGATTTATTTAGGGAAATTCTTAGCAAAACATCAAGAAGTATAAAAGTCGTTTTGATGGATCAGGAAAAAATGGGGGGAGTGGGAAATATTTATGCTAATGATGCTCTATGGCTTTCAAAAATAAATCCAAAAACCCCTGCCAAAAATTTGAAAAACGAAGAAGCGAGAATTTTATTTGACGCTATTTTGAAAGTTTTGGAAGAAGGTCTTAAGTACGGGGGAGCAAGTGAACTTGCTTTTGTAACTCCTGATGGAACAGAAGGTAATTATCAGAACCACACTTTAGTTTACGGACATGAGGGAGAACCTTGTGATAGATGTCACAAGACAGTTATAAAAAAGGTTTTTCTCGGTGGACGTGGAACGTATTTTTGTCCTTTCTGCCAAAAAGAATGACCGTTATAATTAAGATGATGAACGAGACATTAAATGAAAATACTTATCGGGAAATAGAAGCTTATACACTTTCTCAAATGGCTAAGCTGGAAAATTCTAATCACAATGATGAGCATGTCGTCCGTGTTAAAAATAATGCTTTAAAAATATTGACACTTTTGGGGATTGAGGGGCAAGTGGATAAAAATCTTCTGAAAGCAATTTGCTTACTTCATGATTTTACTTATACGGTAAAAAAACCTGGTATGTATACATATATTTTTGAGGGACAAATTGAAAAGAGGATTGTCCAACCTGTTCTTACTAAATTTGAAATATCAGATGAAACTAAAAAAATAATTATTAGTGCCGTATCTCAACATGCACACAGCTTTCCTTTCAGAAAATTAAACAAAAGGCATAATATTTATGCGAAAGTTTTACAGGACGCCGACACTCTGGATTTTTTTGATTGTTTGAGAATAAAAAACTATATGGAAAGAAATAACAGGAGCATTATCGGGAAAATTAAAAATAAAATCGGGGGGAGAATGATAGTGTATGGTTTGCAGAATCTGGGGAGTTTTCTAAACTATCCGGTTCTTGCCAAATCTTTTTTTGCGGATTCATCGATGAAGTGTATTAGCTAGTTTTTGAATGTATAAGAAATTAATAAATAAGAGGGGTAGCGAATTTCACTATTACGAATACGGTATCGGAAATACCAGAACACTCCTTTTTCTACCGGGCTATGCCGATAGCGGCCTGATGTACCAAAAGCTGGGAAGAAGTTTAGCCAAAGAATACAGAGTAATTGCGCTGGATTTTCCGATAATTCATAAGTCAGACAAAATCTACGACCTTACCGGGCTTACTAATTTTGTTGCCGAATTTGTTGATGAGCTTGCGATCAGGGACTTTACCATTGCGGGATTTTCCTCTTGCGGGCTTGTTGCCATTAGTTATGCATATAACCATCAAGACAAAATAAGGGAGCTTATACTTCTAAACTCCGTACCAAGATTTATTCTTTCAAAGGCTAATCGTAGGTTTTATAGAATGCTTAAGCCATTTCTACTTTTAAGACCCATACTTTTTATTCACTCGAGACTTAATACGAGTAAATTTATTAGAAAATTTATAAAGTTGCCTCCAATATCATCATTCACGGCGGAAAGGATGAGAAATTATTATTATTCTGTTATGGGTACGGCTGTAAATTTGGTAGGGGAATCAGTTTTTGCCAGATTTAAAAAGATTAAAGCACCCAAGAAAATAATATTCTTTAAAGACGACACAATTCTTCCCTGGGAACGTTACCAACGCTTCGTAGAGAAACTTGATTGTGAGGTCATAGTATTTTCGGAGGGGCTTCATGCCGATAAAAAGATCTATTGGGAGAAATTGAAAACTTTGTGGTTAAAAGCTCCGGAAATTGAATACCAGAATGTGAATATTGAAAAAAGTAAATAAATTGTATTTAATTCAAGGGCACTCCCAAAAATACCGCTATGATTAAAACAATTAAGCTCCAAGGTTTCAGGAATTTCAGTAAAGTGGTTTTTGAATTTACACCCGGGATAAGCGTAATACTTGGCCCCAACGCATCCGGTAAAACCAATGTTCTTGAAAGCCTGCACATTCTTTCTACGGGTAAAAGTTTTAAGGCAAAACTTGAAGAAGAGGTAATTCAGTATGACGCGGACATAGGTAGAGTAGAAGGTGTTGTTGTCGGAGAAGAGGAAACATCTACCACCCTGGAGGCAGTTATAACCAGGGGTAAAATGAATATAGGTGCGGCACGACCCGAGATAGTTCCCCGTAAAAAACTCCTCGTAAACGGAGTACCAAGACGGATGATTGATTTTTCGGGTAACTTTAGAACTGTGCTTTTCGGGCCATGGGACCTGGATTTGGTTACAGAATCCCCCTCAATCAGGAGAAAATTTTTGGATACGGTTTTGGGACAAGTGGATAGGGAATATCGAAGATCAGCCCTTTCTTACGAAAAAGGCCTTAGACAAAGAAACCGTGTACTTTGGGATATGAGAGAGGGAAACATCGGACCGGATAGGCTTCTTTTTTGGAACCAACTTCTTATTAAAAACGGCAATTATATCACGGATAAAAGAGAGGAATTCATAAATTTTATTAACGGACTGGAGTTTGAAATCAATGGTCTAAAACTGAACATCTCCTACGACAAGAGTGTTATTTCCGAGTCGCGTCTTGAGCAGTATAGCGAGGAGGAAGTTGGTGCCGCAACGACTTTGGTTGGTCCTCACAGGGACGACTTTATTTTTAACAAAGGAGAAAGAAGTCTATCGAGCTACGGATCCAGAGGCGAGCAGAGAATGGGAGTTCTGTGGCTGAAAGTGGCGGAACTTTCTTATATTGAAGAAAAAACCGGAGAGCGGCCGACACTGCTTTTGGATGATATATTTTCGGAACTCGATGAAGAACATAAAAAAATTGTCATGGAGATATCCCTAAAGCAACAAACAATCATTACCTCGGTCGACGACGATTTTACAAAGGATTTGAAAAAAGTAAACAAAATTAAATTTTTAGGTTAAAATGTAGTTATGGATAGCACAACTGAAAGGACCGGAGATAAAGCCAGAGACGAACAAGTGGAGCTGAGGTATTTTGAGGAGCGCTTGGCCAAATCCCCACAAGAGGTAAGAGAAAGGTATTCAGGAATTTTGCTGGATGAACAGTTAAGGTTGGCAAAAGAAAACAAAGGCAGGCCAGTAAAAGTTCCCCTTGATGTAAGGGAACACTTTTTAAATATGGCTATTTCCGGGCGTGATGTTGACTCCGTTAGAATGTCCAGAAACATGGCAAAGTATTGGGAAGCGGCCACTTCAAAAGACGGAAGACCTCCCATCGGAGGGGCACAGGACGATTAGCTTTCTCATTATTATGGAAGTTTTTGATTCAACAAATCTGAAAGATTTAGTGTTGCCTTTTAAAGGTTCTTCAAAAGGACAAAATGGCCAAGTGACAGTCATCGGTGGGTCAAAACTTTTTCATGGGGCACCGCTTTTGGCATTAACTACCGCCTCCAGACTTGTTGACATGGTTTATTTTGCCTCACCGGAGCCGTCCGTCGGCGAAGTTGCAGAAAAAATAAAATCCAGTCTCTTTTCTTTTATTTGGATTCCCTGGGAAGAAAGGGAAGACTATATTAGAAAATCAGATGCAATTCTTATCGGTTCCGGAATGATGCGTTACAAAAAGGAGTGGAATGACGGAGGAGGGGATGAAACCAGAGAAATTACAAGGGATCTCTTGTTAAAATTCCCCGATAAAAAATGGGTAATTGATGCCGGAAGTTTGCAAATGATTGAGCCGGAATGGATCCCAGAGGGATCCATTCTGACCCCCAACCAAAAAGAGTACCAAAGACTATTTGCCGATCAAGATGCATTTGAAGTAGCAAAAAAATACAAATGTGTAATTGTGCAAAAGCTTCCCGTGACCAAAGTTTGCTCTTCCCAAAAATGCGTTGAAGTGAATGGCGGTAACGCCGGTTTAACAAAAGGCGGGACCGGGGATGTACAGGCAGGACTTGCGGTAAGCTTACTGGCAAAAAACGATGCTTTTACCTCCGGCGCAGCTTCATCATATCTTGTAAAAAAGGCGGCAGACAATCTTTTTAATTCAGTCGGGGTTTCTTACAACGCCGACGATCTTTCCAGGGAAGTATCGAGACTATTTTCAGGCCAATAACCTTACTCGGAAAACACTAGTGTATTTTCCGCAATTTCTGCGTTAATATATGCTTACGCTATGTATTCTCCCAAGTATATTATCAGTAACAAGATTTTAAAAAATATAGGTTCGATTGAGGCAAGCCGTGAGATAGTAATGAACGCCCCCTTAGTGCCTTCATTTGCAAAGCAATTTCAGTCAGATGCAATTGTCCGTACTATTCACCATGGAACACACATAGAAGGAAACGATTTAACTCTTTATCAAACGAAGAAAATTCTTGAAGGAGCCGAGGTATACGGCCGGGCGCGCGATATTCAGGAAATTATAAATTACAGAAACGTCATGCAACTTTTGGATGAGTTGGCTGCTAAAAGGGGCGGATATGAACTTGATATGCTCAGGGATATTCATAGAGTTACTGTAGATAGGATTATAGTTCCCGAAAAAGTCGGTGTATTTAGATCAACCGAAGTTGTAATCAAAGAAGAGGGGACGGGAAAAATCATCTTCCAGCCGCCACCTTCCCACGAAGTTCCTTTTCTTTTGGAAGAATTTTTCGAATGGCTTAATGATCCTGCGGCCCGAGAGATGCACCCGATACTCCGTTCGGGAATAGCACACTATATATTAGTTGCGATCCATCCTTTTGTTGAAGGAAACGGCAGAACGGTCAGGGCTTTTTCAACGTTGGTTTTGATGAGGGAAGGGTATGATACGAAAAAGTTTTTTGCGCTTGAAGAACATTTTGATGGGGACCCCGCAGCTTATTATGAGGCTCTGAGCACGGTTGATAGGCAATCACCCAACATGGGAAACCGTGAGATCACCCCATGGCTTGAATATTTTACCGGGGTTGTAGCAATCGAATTTGAGAAAATTAAAGACAAAGTCAGGAAGCTTTCGGTTGATTCACGTCTTAAGGTTAAATTTGGTGAACAGGTAGCCCTAACCGAAAGGCAAATGAGACTAATTGAATATATCTCCGACCAAGGTTCAGGCGGGATGGCAGAACTCAAAAAAGTTTTGTCGATGGTTTCCGAAGACACAATTCTCAGGGAACTTAAAGATCTTTTGAATAAAGGGATTCTCAAGAAACAGGGTAGTACAAAAGCCAGTAAGTACGTGATTGCTAATAAGTAGTCGGTAATAATAAAAATGTCGGCAAACGATCCGCAGATACTTTACATGATTTTGGTGGTGCCATGCCTTTTTGGCCTGACTTTGGTCGGTGAGGGAGTGAATAAACTGGTTCGTGAAGAAGCGAATGGTTTGGTCTCGATTATTTTTGGCTTTTTGTTCATAGGACTGGTAATTTTTGCCTACTTTTTCTTCTCAAGCTTCTTGGTAACAAATGTGGGAGTATAGGGTATAATCTTAAGTTAACATGCAGCTAACCCTCTTTGCACATTTTTTGGAGAGGCTGGAAAAGACTCCATCCAGGCTTGAAATTACACGAATACTGGCGGAACTTCTTAAAGAAACCGATGCCGTAGAGACTGACAAAGTGGTTTTTCTTTCATTGGGAGTTTTGGCTCCGAATTACGAAGGTGTGATTTTAAACTTGGCTGAAAAAATGATGATAAGAGTATTGGCGCTTGCTTTTGATAAAAGCGAGATTGACGTAAAAGCCTTATATAAGAAGGCGGGAGACTTGGGAAATGTTGCCGAAGAACTTTCAAAACAAAAATCGAATAATGATGCCAACAGGGTGAGTGTGGCTGAGGTGTATCAGAAGCTTTTTGAAGTGGCCAACGACAATGGAGCGGGATCCCAAGATCGAAAAATTGAAAAGATGGCCAGAATTCTTTCCGGAATTGATCCGCTTTCGGCAAGGTTTATTGCCAGGATTCCCGTTGGAAAACTTAGACTGGGCTTTTCCGAAAAAACGGTGATTGCCGCACTTGCCATAGGAGATGAAAAGAAAGAGGAGGATATTGAGAAAGCTTACAACATCAGGCCAAATATAGGCTACGTCGCCAAACTTGTTAAAGAGGGGAAGCTGGAATCGGCAAAGCCGGAAATCGGGGTTCCTGTTGTCCCAATGCTTGCCCAAAGGCTCAACTCAACCAGCGAAATGATTAAGAAAATGGGAGAAGTCTCCGTAGAACCTAAATTCGATGGCTTGAGGATTTTTATTCATTATAAGAAAAAAGGAAATATTACCAAGGTTTTTACCCGTAATATGAACTCGATTGATCTTGATACATTTCCCGAGCTTAAAGAAGTCGGCAAATTTATCCGCGCGGATGAGGTAATCCTGGACTCGGAAGCAATAGGAGTAGATCCCGAGCGCGAGATGTTTCTGGATTTCCAAAAGACAATACAAAGAAGAAGAAAACACGAGATTGCAAAAAACGCTTCAGAAATTCCCTTGCAGTTCCAGGTGTTTGACATAATTTTTGTTAACGGTCAAAGCCTGATTAACGAACCATATGTTAAAAGGCGTGAGACCCTAAAAAAGGTGGTAGAAGACGGTAAGCTTTTGAGGGTCGATGAAAACGTGGTTACCAAAGACCCCGAAGTAATAAAGACACTACATCAGAAATATTTAAAGATGGGACTTGAGGGCGTGGTTGTAAAAAAGGCGATGGGAAAATATGTTTCGGGAAGGACCGGTTGGAACTGGGTAAAAATGAAAGAAGTTGAGGGTAAGAGGGGGAAGCTCTCCGATACAATCGACTGCGTAGTGATGGGGGCAACAAGCGGACGCGGCAAGAGAGCGGGTTTTGGAGTAGGGCAGTTTCTGGCAGGCATTAAAGACGGCGACACATTTAAAACCGTCACCAAAGTAGGCACGGGACTTACGGATAAGCAATTTAAAGAGTTGAGTAGTAGGCTTGATAAAATAAAGACCAAAGAGAAGCCTAAAGATTATGAAGCAAATAAGGACTTAACACCTGATTTTTGGGTTACTCCCAAGGTTATTGTTGAACTGGCGGCAGATGAGATTACAGTGAGCCCCAAGCACACCGCAGGACTTGCACTGAGATTTCCCCGATTGGTTCGTTTTAGAGATGACAAAAGCTCCTCCGAAGTTACTTCAATCGATGAACTTAAGGAACTTTTCAGGCTGCAAAAAAGTTCCAATTGACCTGGTTATGGGTTTGTGAAAAGATGGTAAAAAGAGACGGGAGGTGATTACAAATGGCAGAAAAAAGTAACGATATGAAAAAAGAAGTTGCGGGAGCACTTTCTTACGTTTTAGGCCCTATTACCGGAATATTCTTTTTGGTAACAAATAAAGATCTTTTTGTCAGATTCCATGCAATGCAATCGACAGTGGTATTTATTGTTCTCTTTGTGCTTCAGTGGGTTTTGGGAATAACAATAATCCTTTTTCCTTTATCGGCATTAATAGGAGTCGTCGGGTTTGTTCTCTGGTTGATTCTTATTTATAAGGCATGGCAAGGAGAGGAGTGGAGTGTACCTATATTGGGTAAAGTGTCCAGGGATTTACTGAAAAAAGTAAAATAATGAGTCTCTGAAGTGTTTAAAGACAAAAACCCGGGTAGGCAAGCTTCTTTCTGGAGAGATATTTCCTATTAAAAAGGATTTTGATTTGGTTGTGCCATAAAAACAGCAGGTGGTACAATTGCTTCATAGGATAAAAGAAATGAAATTAATTATTGGCTTAGGAAATCCCGGTGTAAGTTATAGTGAGACACGTCACAACATTGGTCATATGGTGATTGATAAACTTCAGCTGGTGAAAATTCCCGGCGCAATTATTAAAAAGACGGGAGTTTTTATGAATGAGTCCGGAAGTTTTGTTAAAAAATTAATCACCGACCATAAAATACTGGCAAGCGCTCTTTATGTTATCCATGACGATCTGGACATTCCCATTGGTGAATATAAAATTCAATTTGCCCGGGGTCCCAAAGACCACAATGGTTTAAAGTCGATCGATGAAAACTTAGGAACGGATGAGTATTGGCATGTAAGGATCGGGGTTGATAATAGACCTTCTGATAATCGTCCGATGGGAGAGGAGTATGTGTTGCAGAATTTTTCCGACGAGGAGAAAGTAATAATTGATAGAATAATCAAGGAAGTATGCAAAAAATTGGAGACATTGTTAATAAATACAAACTAGAAGACAAGGATAAATACGTAAGTAGGGAATTTCAAAAATACGCTTACGACCTTGCGGTCGATTTAAACGATTTACCTCATAAGTCTCTTTATATGAAGCTTGCTAAGGAGACCCCTAGGATTTTACTGGAAAAGGCCAGAACCTTTGTTAAGGATGCAACAAATGCTAATTCTAAAGGAAGGCTTTTTATGTGGAAGCTTGCGCAGCTAAAAGCTGAGGCGGCCAAAAATAATAAGGCAGTTGAAAAATAATAATTTTTTTGAAAGGGTGTATGCGGTAGTCAGGAAAATACCCGAGGGGTATGTAATGAGCTACGGTCAGGTTGCGCTGATTCTTGATATGCCACGGGCGGCCAGGGAAGTCGGTTGGGCACTAAGTCGGGTAGAAGATCGCGATATGGTCCCTTGGTGGAGGGTGGTCAATAATAAAGGCAGAGTCAGCATTAAAGGCCAGTATTCGGCCGAAGAACAACGACAGCTTTTACTTCAGGAAGGAATTAAGGTTTCTAAAGACTTCACTTTTGAAATAGAAAAATACAGATTTAATCCCTGAAAAAACTGGCGTTAATGTGACATAATAAGTTAATAACTGCCATGCGACGCGATCTTTTTATTCATTATGCATTTTGGTTCGCTTTCTTTGTCCTTGTTTCTATTCTCGGGGGGAAAGTGTCTTTGGGTTATTGGCCGTTTTGGATTGGTGGAGCGATCGGTACAATTTTGCCGGACATTGACCACCTTATTTACATTTTCTTTTTAAATCCCCACGAACTTACTTCGCAAAGAGTGAATTATTTAATTAAGAAAAAGGAAGTTGCAAGGGCAAGAACGCTTCTATATGAAACCAAAAGTGAAAGAAGAAATATGATTTTCCATTCCTTCGTTTTTCAAGTGATATTTATGCTATTAACATTTTTAATTATCAGTTCATCAGATTCAGTTTTTGTTTATGGAATAGTTTTGGCTTTTTCTTTACACTTTTTGGTGGATCAATTTATCGACCTTATCGATAATAAGAATTTAAACAATTGGGGACAACTTATTAGCGGAGGCTTAGATTACCGAAAATCAATTATTTATATTGCTGCATCATTTTTACTTCTTTTTTTGATGGGACTTTCTGCTTAGTTATTTATATTAAGAAATATTAGTACTTGTTGTTGAATACCCGCCGGATGTAATATCTTTTTCATGAACGCAATGCTTAATGCAGCGCTAAACCAGATCAAAGAAACATCACTTCTTCTAAGCGAGGATTACTCCGACAAGAAAACATTCAAAAAAGTAATTGAAAAAATTCTGGTACCCCAAAAAATCATTAAAGGCAAAATCTCAATAACAGGAAAAAGCGGAAAGAAAAAAACGTTTAAGGCCTACAGAATCCAGCACAATGATGCCAGGGGTCCTTTTAAGGGGGGAATAAGATTTCATGCCAATATCAGTGAAGACGAAGTCCGGGCCCTTTCAACTTTGATGAGTCTGAAGTGTGCAGTTGCCGGAATCCCTTACGGTGGAGCAAAAGGGGGAGTGGTAGTTGATCCGTCAAAACTTTCTAAAGAAGAATTAAAAAATCTTTCAGTCGCTTACGCAAAATTTGTAACTCCATATATCGGTCCATGGCGTGACGTTCCTGCGCCCGATGTTAATACCGACGGGCGAGTTATGTCTTTCATGCTTGAGGCCTATGAAAAAAAGATTGGTCAAATGGCTCCTGCAACTTTTACCGGAAAGCCGGTAGAACTGGGGGGTTCTCTTGGTAGAACGGAGGCAACCGGAAGAGGTGGGGCATATGTTTTGCAGTCTTACGTAAAACTCAAAAAGTTAAACATAAAGACGTCTTCAGTAGCGATTCAGGGTTTCGGAAATGTGGGATATTATTTTGCCAAATTTGTTTCAAAACTCGGTTTTAAAATTGTTGCAATTTCCGATTCATCAAGCGGAATATATTCTTCAAAAGGTCTTAACATTCAAGCGCTTAGTGAGTTTAAAGATAAAGGTGGAGCATTTAAGGATTTTCCGATAGAAAAGGGAATGAAACTAATCAGTAACGAAGAACTTTTGGGTCTTTCTGTTACGGTCCTGGTTCCTGCGGCTTTGGAAAACGCCATTACCAAAGACAACGTAGAAAATGTTTCTGCCGACGTTGTTTTTGAAATGGCAAATGGTCCGACCACAACAGAGGCGGACAATTACCTTTACGAGAAGGGTGTCGATGTAATTCCGGATATTTTGAGTAACTCCGGCGGAGTAACTGTTTCATACTTTGAATGGGTGCAAAACTTGGGCGGTTACTATTGGACAGAGGAAAAAGTTAACGATGAATTGAAAAAAACGATAACTAAAGCCTTTGCCGATATTGATAAAATTAAAAAGGATAAAAGAATTTCCTACCGCAGAGCGGCCAACTACTTAAGCCTCAAAAGGATAATTGATGCAATGATACTTAGGGGAAGAGTATAAGGGGATTATTCTCTGCAGCAGTCGAGGGCTTTATTAACAATATCTCCGAGCTTGGCAAAAACTGAAGCAGTACCTTTTGCGGTTCCTTTCTCATCAATGAATTTAATATCTTTGTTTGAGGATTTTACCTTACCGTTTTTAGATAAATTCAGTGCCCAAAAAAGGGAGTAGAGTTTGTAGGATTTTTCAAAAAGATTGGCGGCCTCTTTTTTATTACCTTTTTTGAGTTCTTTTGTACCGACTTCCATAACACGCATAGATGAGGAGAGTAGGTGTTTACTTATACACCAGATTTCTCCTTCGGGATCTTTGACGATTCCCCTCATAAGTTCAGTCCTCATAAGCCTGACTTCATTTAAAAGATCAAGGTAGTTTTTGTTCTTTGTTTTTTGCAGAGTAAAGAAAAGATGTTCTTCTATCGAAATCAGATTCATTATTCCGATGGAAAGATCCTCGCCTGCGGAGAGATCAATGTTCTTATCTATCTCGAATTTTTCGACCTTGTCTACGAGGTCTTTGTAAGTTTTGATTGCCATATTATCTTGTCACTAGGAAAAAAACTGCACTTGCCAGTATAAGACTAAAAACAGGAAACGCAACTTTTTGGAAAGGAAAAAGCTGCTTGCCGCGCATCTTTCTTTCCTTTTTATCCGCCCATGCTCCGGCCAGAAAAACCAAAGAACCTACAATTGTTCCCAGAATTACTTTATCTATTCCCCAAAGAGTGTTTCCGGCAATTCCGATTGAACCGGTTGTCTTGAGAGGAACCAAAACCAAAAGATACATAAGAGCGACAAAAGGAATGGTGAACCTTTTTATTTTGAGTTTTGGCCACTTTTTTTCGATCCAGTCGATTGTTATAAAAGAAAAGGACAGAATGAATGCCCCTATCCAGAGAGAGGTGAGAGCGTCATCAATTCCGAAAAATCTCGAAATTCCGAGGCCTGCTATTACGGTTACTGTACAAACAGGGCACATAATGTTATTTGATACTGTATCCTGATTTATTAACTACTTCAACAATCTTTTTTGAGTCATGTTCTCCCTCAACGTCCAAAGTGCCTTTGGCATAGGAACATTTGGCTTTGACGCCTATATCCTCAAGGTCCAGTTCTATCATTGCTGCGCAGCTGGCGCAGTGCATACCCTCAACTTTATATGTTTTCATTTGATTACATTAAACGAACCTGAATACATACCCATGCTACAAGTATAAGTCAGATTTCCCAGCTTTTCTGGTGTGAAGTTTAGAATCGTATTGCCCGTTTGGGGTAATACTTTGAAAATATCGTAATCGGGAATTGTAAATGCCCGCGAACATCCGGCAACGGAGTTGGTAACCAGTGTAAGCTTAACGGGGACGCCTACCTTTAGGTTTTTAATATCTGTTTTATATCCATTAGGCCTGACTATAATTGTTACTTCCTGAATTCCGTTAACAATAGGTGCCACTCCCTTTACACCGGACGAGGTTTGTCCGAAAGCAGTCCTCCAGTAATTTTGCAATGTGTGTACGGAACCTCTGAGAATCTGCCCACTATTGACCGAATAAATTCCCAAAGCAGCAACTATTGTCGCGGCAACAATTACAAACGCCTTTCGTTTGAATAACTCTGCCGCTAAAGCACCAATTGCAAAAAATACAGGACTTGTTCCCAATACAAAAAAGAAAAGGATGAGTGCGGAGGTGACGGGGTTACCTGCGGAAATGGCCAAAAGCATCATTGCCTGAGTAACGCCACAAGGGATAAATATTGTTAAAGCACCGAGAAATAGGGGAGTAAAAAATGAGTTTACTTTTGTTTGCTTTTTCAGAATTCTAAAAATAAATTTTGGGGGGGTTATTACAAAACGTTTAAAAAACGGATGAATGTCGAGCAAATTTGCGGCTGTAACAAGCATGTAAACACCTATAAATATTTGGAACCAACCCTGGATTTTTGGAGCCAATATTAGTTTTTCTCCCAATAGACCCAGTGCAAATCCCAAAGCTGTATAGGCAAAAAGTTTGGCAATCAAAAATGCAACCAAGTTTTTTGTTTTCTGTCCGGTAGCAATGACTGAAGTAAGTAGGCTTCCTTGTACGGCAAAACAGGAAACACCCCCAGTAGTTAGCCCGGTAATAAATGCCAGCCAAAAGTTAGCCATCTTGACAATTAGAATAAGGTATATCTATAATAATGTCAATCCCCCCCAGGGGGATACATAAATACATATGCAGATGAAACACGGTGAGGCAACAAAGAAAAAAATTGTTCATAGGCTTCTAATAGCTAAGGGGCATTTGGAAAAGGTTATTTCAATGGTAGAAAAAGATGCTTACTGTATTGATGCAGTTCATCAATCGATGGCTGTCCAGGCTGCACTCAAAAAAGCGGACGAGATTATTTTGGAAAATCACCTAAGTACTTGTGTTGCTGATTCTATAAGAAAAGGAGAAACAAGTAAGGTTGTGGGGGAGGTTATGGAAGTATTCGAGAAAAAATAAGATTATGATCGATAAAATTCTTGTAGCAATCATCGGACTTTTAATCATCGGCTTCATTTATTGGTTCTTTCTTGGAAAACACGATGAAGTGAAATCTGCCGAAAAATAATTTTCGAGAAATACTTATGAAAAAATCATTCCCGATTGTAGGTATGCACTGCGCAAGTTGTGCCAAGCTTATCGAAAGAAGTCTTTCAAAAGTGCCGGGTGTAACCGGAGCCAGTGTTAACTACGGCAGTGAATCTGCAACTGTTGAAGTGGATGAAAATAAAGTTAAGGATAAGGACTTGGAAAGTGCTGTGACAAATATCGGTTATAAGGCTGTATTTGCGGATACTAATAGTAATAAAACTCCGGATGAGATTAAGGAAGAAACTAAAGAAAAAGAAGTCAAAAAACTAAAAGTTAAAGTCGTTGTTTCGGGGATACTGGCATCGATAATTTTTTTAGGAAGTTTTCCTGAACTTTTTGGATTTAGTCTGAATCCCTTTATACTTCTTGCTCTTGCTACACCTGTTCAGTTTTGGGCGGGGAGAGAATTTTATCTTGCGACTTGGTCCGGACTCAAAAACAGAGCCGCCAGCATGGACACGCTTATTGCAATCGGTACGACTGCCGCTTACGGCTATTCGATAACTTCTTTGCTGGGACTTTCTAAAGGAATGTATTTTGATACCGCGGCGGTTATTGTTGCACTTATTCTTCTGGGTAGGTTTTTGGAGGCCAAAGCGAAAAGTCATACTTCGGACGCAATCAAAAAACTTCTGGGTCTTCAGGCTAAAACAGCACGTGTGATAAGAGACGGGAATGAAATCGATATTCCGCTTGCGGATGTGGAAGCGGGAGACTTATTGCGAGTCCGCCCGGGAGAAAAAGTGCCGGTGGACGGAGTGATCAGTGAAGGCGAAAGTTCGATTGATGAATCAATGATTACAGGAGAATCGATTCCGGTTGATAAAAGTGTCGGAATGACTGTGATAGGGTCAACCATCAATAGGACCGGCAGCTTCATATTTAAGGCCACAAAAGTGGGTCAGGAGACAATGCTGGCCAGGATAGTGGATATGGTTAAAGATGCCCAAAGCTCACGTGCTCCGATTCAAAGACTGGCCGATCTTATTTCTTCTTACTTTGTGCCGATCGTGCTCATGCTTGCGGTCGCGACTTTCGTCGTTTGGTACGCTTTTGGATTTCCGGTTGCCGCCTTTGTTAATCTGGTTGCCGTTCTTATTATTGCCTGTCCCTGTGCAATGGGACTTGCAACACCAACTGCCGTAATGGTCGGAACCGGGAAAGGGGCGGAACGTGGAATATTAATAAAAGACGCATCAAGCCTGGAAACCGCACATAAGATCAAAACCATAATTTTTGATAAAACAGGGACATTAACTCAAGGAAAACCTGTAGTGACGGATGTGACAGATACCAAAACGCTTTCGATTGCAGGGTCACTCGAACAAGGTTCGGAGCATTCGCTGGGAGAGGCAATCCTTAACTACGCCAAGGCTAAAAAGGTAAGTTTTCTTAAGGTGAAAAGCTTTAAATCAATTACCGGACGCGGGATTGAAGGAGTTATTAATGGTAAAAAATATTTTTTTGGAAAAGTAGAAACAAAAAACGATGAAATTAAAAGTCTGGAAGAACAAGGTAAAACGGTGATGGGGCTTATTGGCGACTCAAAACTTCTGGGCTACATTGCGGTTGCAGATACACTGAAAAACGGAGTTGCCGATGTTATCACAAAGCTTAACAAAAAAGGAATTGAGACATGGATGGTAACTGGGGATAACGAGAGGACCGCAAAAGCAATTGCCCGTCAGGCCGGAATTAAAAATATCTTGAGCGAGGTTCTTCCTGATGAGAAAGCGGCGAAAGTAAGGGAATTTAAAAGTGTTGCCTTTGTAGGGGACGGAGTAAACGATGCCCCGGCACTTGCCGCCGCTGATATCGGAATAGCCATGGGAACGGGCACTGATGTTGCAATAGAATCCGCAGGGATAACACTTTTGAATAAAGATTTTGGATCAATCTTATCCGCGATTGAACTGAGTAAAGGAACAATGAGAATAATTAAGCAAAATCTGTTTTGGGCATTCGGATATAACGTAATTCTTATTCCGGTTGCCGCTTTAGGGCTTCTAAATCCGATGTTTGCAGCATTTGCCATGGCAGCCTCTTCTATTTCGGTACTGGGGAATTCTCTCAGGCTTAGGGGTATCAAAATTTGAGAATAGGCTATTGACGCATGTTGTCGTGTAAATGTATATTGGTTTCTAGTTAATATGGCAAGTATAGATATAACAGATCAGGATTTTGAGGCTAAAGTTCTTCAAAGTAAGATTCCGGTTCTCGTTGATTTTTGGGCGGAATGGTGTGTGCCTTGCAAGATGGCAGGGCCGGTTTTGGAAGAGCTTTCGGAAGCCTACAAAGATAAGATTCAGGTAGTTAAACTTAACGTTGATCAGAATCAGTTAACTCCAGGTAGTCATGGAATAATGTCTATCCCGACAACAATCCTTTTTAAGGACGGAAAAGAGATCGGGCGTCAGGTTGGTTTTTCAGGAAAAGAAGCTTTTGAAGAGTTAATGAAAAAGGGGGTGACATCTTAATGGATCCAAACCAAGTTAATCAGAATCCGGCAGCCGATCCCAATATGGGAATTCCGGTAGCCGATCCTAATGCAGGAATACAAACACCGGCACCTGAACCAATGATACCAGTTACTCCTCCGGTTACACCGGTTGAGCCAGTTGCACCAGTGGTTCCAGAACCAGTTGTTCCGTCTATTCCTGAGCCAGTTGTACCGGTTGAACCAACACCAACAGTTGAGGAACAACCAGCAGCACCGGTTACACCAGTTATGCCACAAAGTGGGGATATGGGTGGAGGGCAAATGCCTCCAACTGCACCTCCGGCAGCAGTGTAATAACCGAAGTTTTAATTAAAAATCCAATAGTTTATTCTGCCCCTTGGATTTGGCATTTTTAAGTATATTTTTATGGAGCAAGAATTTTTTGCAACCAAACCAGAGGACCCCAGAGGTCCTTGGGATGTTGTTATCATCGGTTCGGGCCCAGCGGGGCTTACAGCGGCTATATATACCACCAGAGGGGCCGCATCTACTTTAATTCTCGGAGGTGGAACTTGGGGTGGGCAACTCATGCTTACTACAGTAGTTGATAATTTCCCCGGCTTTTCTGAAGGTGTGGAAGGTCCCATTTTGATGGAAAAAATGAAATCTCAGGCCCAAAGGTTTGGAGCAGAATTTCTGAGTGTGAATGCAGATTCAATTGATGTAACCAAAAGTCCCTTTGAGATTAAAGCGGGGGATAAAACATACCTGGCCAGATCCATAATAATTGCAACCGGAGCAAGAACCCTTTGGCTTGATGCCCCAGGGGTAAAAGAGCTTATCGGTAAAGGTGTTTCATCCTGCGCTCCTTGTGACGCTCCGTTTTTCAGGGGTAAAAAGGTGGCAGTGGTCGGTGGAGGAGACTCTGCAATGGAGGAGGCATCGGTTCTTACCAAATATGCTTCAGAAGTAATAATTATTCATAGAAGAAATGAATTCAAAGCCTCCGCTGCTATGCAGGAAAAAGTTAAGAAGAACCCCAAAATAAAAATTCTTTGGAACACTGAGGTAGTTAAAGCCAATGGGGAAGTAAAACTTGAGAGTTTAGACCTAAAAAACAGTGCCGATAACTCCACTTCAAACCTTCCCGTAGACGGCCTTTTTGTGGCTATCGGACACGCACCGGCTACAGAGATTTTTAAAGGCAAAGTGGAACTGGATG
The DNA here is from genome assembly GCA_000997405.1 of Candidatus Woesebacteria bacterium GW2011_GWA1_41_7. Taxonomy (GTDB): domain Bacteria; phylum Patescibacteriota; class Microgenomatia; order UBA8517; family UBA8517; genus UBA8517. The sequence goes on from LCBU01000001.1 coordinate 18,034, forward strand.
AGCGCGGTTTTGTTAAGAATAAAGGCACAAAAACCAACATTTCCGGAATGTTTGTTTCCGGGGATGTGCACGATCACGCTTATGAGCAGGCAGTAACTGCTGCAGGATTTGGCTGTATGGCAGGAATGGACGTATTATCTTTTCTGGAAGAACCCCAAAGTAAATAAGAATCGGTTGGTTGACAATAATTAATTTTCAGTGCAGAATAAACACATGTCAGAAGTGAAATCTTCAAAGAAGATAAAGGGAATAAGACAATTTTTTGTACCCACCTTGGTAGTAGTAGCCATAGCTTTAGCTTTCTTTTCAGGTACTTTGTGGCAAAAAGTCAAAAATCTTGAATCAGGTTCAAAGGTAGAAAATACAACCGCCCAGGCGCCAAACGCAGCTCCGGCAGCGGCCTCACTTGAGGATATCAAAGGAATTTTTGATAAAGATGTAATTAAAATCGGCGATGCAAATAGAAAAGTTTTATTTGTTGAAATGGCGGACCCTTCCTGTCCTTATTGCCACATAGCAGGAGGATTCAATCCTGAACTTTCAGCATCGGCCGATACCCAAGCAAACAGGTTTAAGTATGTTTCCGACGGTGGAAAATATGTACCTCCGGTTCCTGAAATGAAAAAACTTGTAAGTGAAGGTAAGGCATCTTACGCCTATATCTACTATCCAGGCCATGGAAGTGGAGAAATGGGCATGAAGGCTTTGTACTGCGCTGCCGAAAAAGGTCTTTTCTGGGAAGCGCATGACTTACTATTGACAAATACAGGCTACACACTTCTTAATACAACTGTCAAAAACGATAAGACTCAATCACAGGCAATCGCAAACTTTTTGAAGTCAGCGGTGGACCCGGTCTTTATGAAATCCTGTCTTGACAGTGGAAAGTACGATGCAAGACTTGCTAGCGACCAGGAACTGGCAACAAGCTTGGGAATTCAAGGAACACCCAACTTTTATGTAAATGCCACCAATTTTGCCGGTGCTTATAGCTACACCGATTTGGAACCCACTGTTAACTCCGCTTTGCAGTAATTTTATTAAATGACTAAACAAGGAACTAAGATTGACGAGGCATCTATCTCACAAGTAAAAATAGAGGTTCCCGTGGAAGGAAACGCAATTTTGGAGAAAGTATTAACAAGCATTAACTCCAATAAAGAAATTAAAACCCTTTGGAGGATTATGAATGTAAACGCTATCGAACGCCTGGGATACACCGATCACGGACCGACACATTTTAATATTGTTGCCAATTATAGCCTTCAAATTGCCAGGATTTTAATTAAGAAAAATGTAAAGATGTCTATTGTCCATGATTTCGGATTGACCAACGATCACGCCGAAACGGTGGTCTTTTTGGCCTCACTGATGCATGACCTTGGAATGAGTATTCATAGGGTTAATCACGAGATGTTCAGCCTTTTTATTGCCAGAGACTTTTTAAAGGAAATTTTGGACTTCATGCCTATTGAGGAACGCACTGTGGTAATTTCAGAGACTCTTCACGCGATCATTAGCCATAGCCATGGAAGTGCCGGCAAAACCTCAACAATTGAGGGTGGAATCGTCAGGATTGCGGACGCGCTTGATATGAGTAAGGGCAGAAGTAGAATCCCATACAATATGGGCAAAATTGACATTCATTCGGTTTCGGCAAATGCCATAGAAAGTGTCAGGGTTTCAGCGGGAGACGAGAAGCCGGTTGAGATTAAAATTGTGATGACGACCGAGGCCGGTGTTTTCCAGGTTGATGACTTTATTGAAAAGAAATTGGACGCCTCGGGACTTAGTAGATATATCGACGTAAAGTCTTTCCTTAAAGAGCATGGCACGGAGAGGGCTTATAAAAACTACGACTAGAGAGACTCCAGGACTCTATAGGCAGCTATGGCTGCCGTACCCCAGACATTCAGGGATTTATTGACGCCACACATCGGAAGCTCGACCACTACATCTGATTTTTCAAGCACTTCCTTATTAACTCCGTCCGTTTCGTTTCCGACGACAATTGCGCAAGGGAACTTTGGAGTAAGTTTGGTGATGGGAACGGCTTGGGGGGACTGCTCGACAGTAATAATTTGGACACCTTTTTCTTTTAACTCCTTAATGAGATCGACTGTTTTTTCTCTTTTTTCCCAAGGAACCCATTCTTCAGTTCCTACGGCTGCTTTATGAATGCGGCTATTCGGAGGGTACTCAGTGTCCCCGCAAATGAACATTTTCTCTGCTGCAATAGCGTCGGCAAGACGGAATAAAGAGCCAATATTGTAGGTATCTATTACTCGATCCAAAACCAGATAAATTGGGTTTCTTTTAATAGTTCTAAAGGTCTCCGGGGTAGGGCGGGTTTTTCTTAAATCCTTGGCACCAAGTTTAAACATAATAGTGCAATTATAACTGATGCCGGGAAATAATCGAAGAATAGGATCACACTCCTGGCAATAATAAAGTTAAGTTTATTTATGCACCTTTTACATCAAAAGTGTTCTCTGTCGGCCGTACCGGTGTAACAGGACTCAGGGAGGTGGCTTTTACCGGCCTACTTTTGTAGTTCGATTCTGCCACGGGAACCCAGACGGAATTGTCTAAAATTTCCTTGGATGTTTTTACCCTTTTCTGGTCCTCGGACTGGTTTTCGGGAATAAATTCAGAAGTCATATTTTCTCACCCCCTTCCCGAGAATAAAAAAAAAGACCCCTCTGGGGGTCTCCCTTTGATTGGACAGGATATTTGTGAGATATTATGTCTAACGTATCCTATATTATCAAAGCCAAACAGCCTTGTCAAATTCCGGAAGAACATCACTAAATTAGAAGGTTAATAGGTGTTTACACCACTGGGACTCAAAGTCAGGTTGCAGAATAAAAGTGCTTGCACCAAAAAATTTCAATTTTTCGGTGAGCCCACTGTCCCGATTTTGGAACCCATGCTTGCCAGTATTCTTCATCTATACGAGCAAATCGAAAAGTTTGGTTTAAAAACTAACTTAATAGCCTATTGTCTCTTAGATTCAAATCCAATGCTTTGAGTCCTAGGCGGTGAACATCTCTTTTAGAATCCGCCACTCCAGCTGATTTTTTGTATCTTACGTCCCTACATACTTAAATGCAGACAAAATCTGCAAATGAGACTGTCCTCCGCAGGAGTAAGTCCAAGCGGGGGTGTTAACCAAATAAGTCGGTAAATTACTGATTTTTTAGATATATAAAAATATTACATTTATTAAATGTAGAACTATTTTCCGTAATCCGTATAGACATCTAAGTAATTTACGCGAAGTCGAGGTTGCTTTGAAATGTCTATGTCGGAGGTATTAACTTTTTGCCAAGTATTCGAATCCTTATCATAAACTTCAAAATGATCTTCATCAGTAAATTGAAAGCCGGCATCAATGACGATAATGTCATTCTTGTATTCAACAACTGTCATATTTTTACCAATCTC
>LCBU01000002.1:0-1866 GCA_000997405.1 Candidatus Woesebacteria bacterium GW2011_GWA1_41_7
ATTCTTTCATCAAAAAGTCCATCTTTTTCAGGCTTTAGAGTTCTGTAGTTAATGGTTTCCGGTTTGGTAACTTCACCACGGCTCCACGCACGGATCTGCTCGGGAGAAGCAAGTATTATAAGTAAACTCTTAAAGTCTGTTAAATTTTTTAGATCTGCTAATTGTTCCATATGAATCTGATATTTTAATTTATAACCTCTTCAACTTCCATAGGACCTTTGTCTTCCAGTAATTCACTCGTCGCAACCACCTCTGCTCCCGCCGCTTTTGCCAATTCTTCGCCTTCAGCAACTTCAGTGGTAACTTCCTTGGAAATAACCGCACCTTTAGGATCCACTGCCAAACCCAAGGAATTAAGTTCACGGACCAACACCTTGAAACTTTCCGGTATTGTCGATTCGGGAATTTCGGTTCCTTTAACAATGGCTTCAAAAGCTTTGGCACGACCCAATACATCGTCGGATTTGATTGTAAGCATTTCCTGTAAAGTGTGTGCCGCTCTGTGTGCTTCCAACGCCCAAACCTCCATCTCTCCCAAGCGCTGACCTCCCATTTGAGCCTTACCTCCGAGAGGTTGCTGAGTGACTAATGAGTACGGTCCGGTACTTCTGGCATGGGTTTTGTCCTCAACCATGTGGATAAGTTTCATTATGTAGCTGACTCCTACGACTGTATCTTCTTCAAACGCCTGGCCGGTACGCCCGTCGTAAAGTCTGGCTTTTCCATTAACGGGAAGTCCTGCTTTTTTAAGTTCTTCGGCTATAACATCTGCTCCTATTTTGTCAAAAACAGGAAGAGCTCCCTTAATCCCCTCAGATCTCAAGGCCCAACCAAGATGCGCCTCCATGAGTTGTCCCAAGTTCATACGGGAAATAACCGATAAGGGCGAAATAAGAATATCAACGGGAGTGCCGTCAGCAAGATATGGCATGTCGGCAACAGGCATGATTTTGGAAACCACACCTTTGTTACCGTGTCTTCCTGCAACTTTGTCTCCAACGGTTATTTTCCTAATCTGAGCAACCCTGACAATTACTTTTTTAATGACACCCGGGCCAAGCTCATCACCCTTGTCACGATCAAGAATTTGAACATCAACCACTGTTCCGCGCTCACCATGAGGAACTCTCAAAGAAGTGTCTCTCACTTCTCGTGCTTTCTCACCAAAAATTGCCCTAAGAAGTCTTTCTTCTGAAGTAAGTTCCGTCTCACCTTTGGGTGCAATTTTTCCAACCAGAATGTCGTTTGGCCCAACTTCTGCACCGATCATTACGATTCCGTCACCGGCGAGGTTGGCGAGTTCTGCTTCGGAAACATTGGGAATATCGTTTGTGATCTCTTCAGGTCCTAGTTTTGTATCAACTACTTCTGAATCATATTCCTCGATGTGGATAGAGGTCAAAAGATCCTCTCTAACCAGTCGGTCAGAAATAAGAATAGCATCCTCAAACCCATAGCCTCCAAGGCTGGTGTATGCAATTGTAAGATTACGTCCCAAACCTAATTCCCCATCTTCACTTGCCGGACCGTCAACTAAAAGATCACCTTCGGTAACTTTTTTACCGGGTTCTACTCTGGTTATCTGGTTGTAACAGGTAGAATGTGCCGTACGCTTAAACTTGGTAAGATAATAAACTTCTCTGGCACCGTCATCCAATATTTCAACATCATCCGTGCTTAATTCTCCATCTTTCAACTTTTTATCCAATTTAACGACCACCTTTTCTCCGTCGGCAAACTCAACAAGTCCTGCGTGTTTTGCCCTTATCACTCTTTGCATTCCTGCCGAGATTTCACCTTCCATTCCGGTCCCGACTATTGGAGACTCGGGATTAACAAGAGGAACAGCCTGACATTGCATGTTAC
>LCBU01000002.1:1917-19718 GCA_000997405.1 Candidatus Woesebacteria bacterium GW2011_GWA1_41_7
AATATACTTTCCTCTGTACCTTAGAGGGACTCTTTTATCTGTAATGTAGCCCTTGTCGTCAATATTGACACCCGAATGTGTAATGTAATGATCTTCCTCATCATCTGCGGTCAAATAAACTATTTCGTCGGTAACCCTGGCTTTTTTACCGTCTTTTACAACTTTTTTATACAAAGTCTCAATAAAACCGAACTCATCGACTTTTGCATATAGTGCCAAATATGTGACAAGTCCGATATTTGGTCCTTCCGGAGATCTGATCGGGTCTATTCTTCCGTATTGGGATGCGTTAACGTCACGGATTGAGAAACTTGCCCTCTCCCTATTGATACCACCTGTACCCAAAACAGAAACACGCCTAAGGTTATCAACCTCACTTAAGGGGTTCGTGTCGTCCAATATAGTAGAAAGTTGGTTGCTTCTGAAAAACTCGTTCAATGATGCAATCAAAGGTCTGGCATTAATCAAAGTTGCCGGAAGAGGCTTATCGTCTGGTGAAATCAAACTCATTTTTTCTTTGACGCTTCGTTCTAATCTTAAAAGACCTACTCTGAAGGCGTTAACGGCAACAAGTTCTCCGACACGTCGAAGTCTGCGGTTACTTAAATGGTCGATGTCGTCGAGCTTACCTGCACCGTTTTGCAAACCAATGAGATAAGTAACGACTGCGACTGCGTCCTGCCTTGTCAGTACCCATGTGGATTTTTCATTGGGAAGACTTAGGCCCAATTTTTTATTTATCTTAAATCTCCCGACCTTCCCCAAGTCGTAGCGTCTGCCGTCAGTAAACAAGCTTGCAAAAAGCCCCTCTGCATTTTCCAAAACAGCGGGTTCTCCCGGCCTCATTTTCCTGTAAATCTCAACTAAGGCTTCTTCTCTTGTTTTTGTTGAGTCTTTGGCCAATGTTGCTGTGATATATTGATGATCTTTGTCTTTGTCGATATTCTTAAAAGAATCAATCATCATCTGATCAGACTCAACTCCTAAAGCCCTCAAGAATGTGGTTGCCAAAACTTTTCTGCGCCTATCGATTCTGGCGTAAATCAGGTCTCCTCTCGTGACTTCAAACTCCAACCAACTTCCATGAAGTGGTCGTACCTCGGCACGGTAAAGAATGCGTCCCGAAGAAGGATCAAGCTCTCCCGAGAAATAAGCACCGGGGGATCTGACAATTTGGTTAATAACAGCTCTTTCAATTCCGTTGATAATAAATGTCCCGGCAGATGTCATTTGGGGTATATCTCCCAAAAACACATCTTGAGTAACTTCCTGGCCTGTTCTTTTGTTAACTAGGGTTGCGCGAATTTTAAGTGGAGATGAAAAACTAATTCCTTTTTTCTGAGCAAGTCTTGGGGAAATGGTGGGAAGTCCTAAGGAGTGATCACCTAAAAATAGTTGCCAATTTTTGCCTGTAAAATCATCGATCGGAGAAACTGTAACCAACTCTTCCTTAATTCCCTCTCCTAAAAACCATTGCCAGCTTTCACTTTGAACCTGGCTTAAGTTTATTTTTGGTAATTTTTTTTCTTCCTTACCAAAATTTCGACGAAATGATTTTTGAGATGACATTATTCTTGGTAGTTATTAACACTATAAGACCCGCCAGTATGAAGCGAGACGGGCGTACCATTCATGTACGCCTAAGATCGGATTATACCCACAATTAACCCTATGTCAATAAGTAAATTATTTACCCAGATACCTAGCTATGTTGGTATTGTGCTCTTCCAGCGTCTCGGCATAATGAATCTGTCCTTTTGTGTCATGAATATAATACCAATATTCACTCTCTGTTGGATTTAAAACCCCCCTAATAGAGGAGAGGCCGGGGCTGGCGATCGGTGTAGGTGGAAGACCTTGATATTTATAGGTATTGTACGGGGATCCCGCTGATAGGTTATCCAAGGTTAAAATCGGCCACCATTCTTTTGATGTTCCAACCGCATACTGGACTGCCGCATCCGTTTGGAGAGGCCAACCGGAGTTTAATCTTTTAATAAGTATTCCCGATACAACCGGACGTTCCTGGTCAGTTTTAGTTTCCCGTTCAATGATGGAGGCCAAAACAATTGCTTTCTCAAAGGAAAGTCCGGATCTATTTTCTAAATCTTCGGTTTTTGAGTCAAAAGTATCCGTCATTCTTTTTACAACAGTTGGCGCGGCCACGTCTCTCGGAAAAAGATATGTGTCAGGGAAAAGATAACCCTCTTCTCCTTCAGATGCCTGCAAAAAGTCTACAATGAAAGAATTATCCTTATCCAGTGATGCAGCTATTTTCTGAGCGATCTCTTCCCGTCTTAAGCCCTCGGGGATTGTGACCCAAAGTTCAATCGGACCTTTAAAAAGAGAGTCTACCGTTTGGAAAAGTGAATGTGAAGGCGTCAATCTAAACTCACCCGTCTGGAGCTTTCCCGATTGTCCTGTGAACTGTACGTACAACTTAAAGGCTAAGGCACTTTTAATGAGTCCCGCACTTTCAAGCTTGTTTCCTATTTGGGAGGCTGATGCGCCTTTGGCAATTATGAAATACTCCAATTTTTCCGATTCCGAAACCGGTCCTGAGTTTTTATAAAACCAGGACGCTACCGCAACCACCACTAAAGCTAAAACAAAGGGTATGAGTAGCAATCTTTTCATAAAAGAATCGGCTAGGAAACCTCTTCGAGGAGAGCCCTTCGATATTTACTCGTTTTGAGGTTATGGATAAAAATTCTTCCACACTTTACACATGTTATCTGTTCTCCGTATTTTGTCTTTTTAACCTTGCCATCAATTAGAGGTGTTCCACAACCCACACATCTTCCTTGCGAAAGCAACCAAGCCTGCATTGGAGCGATAATACTTTTAAACATCATGTTATATAAAGTATAGCATGAAAGTCGTGTAGTCAAGCTAGCTATCCAACCAGTTTTGAAGCATTATTGCAGCTGCGTAAGCGTCCTCCATGTCGTGGCGTTTCTTTTGGCCAATTCCAGCCTCACGGGAAAGAATTTGTGCATCTTTTGTAGAAAGAGTCTCATCAAAAGTTTCCGCACCTATTCCCTTTGCAAATCTTTCCGATTCTTTTCCCATTTCTCCTTCTGAAACACCGACTACTACTTTTTCAATTTTTTCACTATCTATAATCTGTTTTATTTTTTCGTCAAGCATTCCGGCATTGGTGTATCTAATAACCCGCCACGGCTCCGCCAAGGGGCCTTCGGCTATTGCCAAACCCACCTTACTTCTTCCGTAATCAATTCCAAGCGTTTTCATAAAAAATACCAACAAAGTCAGTTAATAATAGCATTTTGGTCGGGAGGAACTACCCTTGCCCTAACCACCAATCTTTTTGGCTTTCTGGGATCACCCGGAGGTACGCAGGTTACAAGGGTAACAAAAGAGTCGCTGTCGTCCTGATCCAAAACCTGGAGATCTGTCGGAAGTACCTCAAACATTTCTTCCACTTTATATGTATAAGACACCCCGTCGTAATTTATGTATATCGGATCTCCTTTTTTCAAGGTCGGAAGCATTGTAAAAATTGAGATGTAATTTTTGGGATTATTGAAAATAGGTAGTATTGAGTGACCGAAAATCGCGGCGTTTCCCCTTTTCCCGGGAAGCGCAGTCCCCGGATATTGGATTAAGCTTTTTGAAAGATCTTCGCCCCCAATTGCCACAGTTGCCGAATTAATTTTTAGCTTTGGAATACTGATTTCATAATAGGAAATAGTCGGTGCAGAAAAATCTTCTTCTTTTGCCCCACCTGTAAACCAGGTACTTGCTCTTGTGGTGTCGGATGTTCCCTTAGTTGGTGCAGTCAAAAATTCCTGGACCTGACTATCGGGATCGGCCAGAGGGGACACGAGTTTGGTATATTTCTGAGAATAGACCGAATCGTAACTCACAATCGGATAAATAACCCCTATTAAAATTACTATGCCTGAAAGGCCTGATACAATGGCCGACAGGCGTAATACCGTTCTTTGCGTCATGTCATCAATTTTACTATAAAAAGTGGAGCTTTATTCGGGCCTAATCATAATTAGGATATTTTTGGAAATCCGCGGAATGGTTTTAAGAGGTGGTGGGAACTTAATTTTTAGAGAAACATCAGCGTGATCAAATCCGGGAATTGCGTTAAGATGTTCCATAGCAACCGAACTGTTTTTGCCGATAATTGTGCTTTTAATTTTTTCTATATCTACATTCGGTAAGAAATTTCCTCCTACAACTACATCGTAGGTATATTTACCGTCCTCTTCGCTTACAAAAGTAAACTTGAAATCTATTTGTTCAGAAGAAAGCGAATAGTCTGTGGGGGCCTTGCTATTCAACATATTTTTCGCATAGTCCAATAATTTAGTTCTATCCGCAGCAAGCCCGGTTGCTCCAAGCTCAAGCGAAAGTTTAAGACTGTCAGCCTGGTCTCCTTCGTTACGATCATAGTTTTCTCTTGTAGGCTCAAGAGCGACCAGATCATCTACAAACACCTCACTCTCTGAAACTTTTCCTGAAAGGATCGTCTTCACATTCAGACTAAGCTCATTTGTTAGGTCTTCTTCCAATCTTGCCATATCATCTTTACTTACTGCCGAAATTTGCTGACTGCTTCCTCCGCCAAAATCCCCCGTTGAAGTCGCTGCAACCAGTGCCTTTGAATAATTTCCGACACTAAATACTTCGCCTTTGGCAAGATTATAGGCAGATCCAATATCAAATGCCGTAACATTTATTGTTGCTGTCCCGGGTGAACCCGGCAATAGCTGTCCGGAGACAGAGGCTTCTTTATCTGTCACAAATTTGAATCCGGAGGCCGAGGTTAAAATCGTACCCGAGGAGAGATTAATTGCGGTTCCATTTCCGTTGGCAATTTGCACACTTCCCGTTGCTTTGTTACCGATTAGTCTTGTGCCTGTTGTGGATTTTGTTTTTTCACCAGACACACTATCAGTCACAAGCCTTGCAGGGATAATACCACTACCCTGATCAAACTGACCGTTGCTATCAAAGATTATCTGTACGTTTTCCTGGGTTCTTCTTGGGGTTACAAAAATAGTTATCTGGGCCGCCTGCACAAACCACCACAAAATTATGATCACCACAAGCACGGATCCTAATATGGCCAAAATTGCCGTCAAACCCTTGTTTTTGTTATAGGTACCGGTGCTTTTTCTCGAAAATATCTTAGAAAATGAATGAAATAAATTTTTTAACTTAGCTAAAAAGCCGGATGCCATGTTCATTGGCTTGATACTTGGTGCACCAACCATTTGCGGCCGGACAGACTGGGGGGAAAAGTCCGGAGCGCTTTGAACAGGCGATACATTTTGGATATCCTCTTTTTTCATAGAAGAAACATCCTCGCCAACCGAGAAACCCAATGTTTCCGCAGAAGGAGGTTTCTGGGTTATCTGTCCCTCCTCGTCTTGTTTTTCTTCAAGATCCACCTCCTCTTCTTCACCCTCCTGACTTTTTACAACAGTCGTAACGTTTCCCATCTCAGCCCCACCCGCCAGGGCTGTTGCTAATACTTTTTTTTCGGTACTTAACACTTCGACCTGTGGTGTATGTAAAAAATTTATTTTCCCATCAGACCAATTTGTTTGGATCAACGTTTGTTTTACGTCTTCCAACTCTCCCTCTTTGCCGTCATAAACTATAAACCTTGTAGGAAGGGGGGAAACACCCTGGAACCTGGAAAGACCTTCAATCACATCGTCAGACAAAGATACGCTTCTTGAAACTTCAGTTGTACCAACCAGCTCTCCAAGTTTAAATACGGAGAGTTCCAGGTTTTCGTTGCCGGACTTTAGAACTATACCATTGAGCGGTGCACCTTCCTCGGATTTATAAAGATGGGCAATAGCCTCCGGCAGTACTACAAATCCAACAGGAGTTAGGGAAAGTTCTGCACAAAGTTTTTTTATCTTGCCCAAATTTTCAGAAGAAATCTCTCCATCTTTTACCCAAGACGTAGATACTCCAAAAACAGTTTTTTGAGGTTCGGGATAACTCTCGGGTAACTTTTGAATTGCTGACGACAAAGCGGCATCTGTTGCCTCTATCAACTCATCTTCGCTTTCCCAGGGAATACCGGCCCCAATTCCCAGAACTTCCGCTACCGAATCGCCAATATACCAAATTCCAGACTGAACCAATCCCTTTTCGATAACAAGCGCCCAAAAAAGTTCGGGGGGGTTTTCTTTACTTATTAATAAATCTTTAATGTTCATTGTGGCAAGAAATTCAACAAACTTTATTTGATTGTTGCGTATAATCTGATAATTCCTGATCCTATTTTTTCCTGTTTAATTATTTTAACACCACCGATCTCCCCTGTGTGCGTCACATGAGGTCCTCCGCATACTTCTTTTGAAAACCAAATCCCTTTTGGATCACCAACTGTATAAACCTTAACCTCTTGTCCGTACTTTTCGGCAAAAAAATGCATTGCCCCGGAGGCAATCGCATCAGGCAAACTCATCACAGAAAAAGTAACCGGTAAGTCTTCCGCTATTTTCAAATTAATTAAATCCTCAATCTGACCGATTTCTTTGTCTGACAACTTTTGCTGGTTTGAAAAATCAAAACGTAGTCTTTCGTTTGTTATATGACTGCCTTTTTGGCCAACGTGCTCTCCTAATACTTGTCTTAGGGCGGCGTGTAAAACATGTGTAGCCGTATGAAGTTTTGTGGTAATTTCAGATGCTTCTGCAAGTCCTCCTTTAAACATTCCCGCAGATGCCGAGCGTGAAGCGCTTTTGTGCTTTTCAAATTCTTCTTCAAAGGAGTTTTTCTCATCGCGTGTAAAATTCATTCCATTTTGCTTTAGAATTTCCATGCTAAGTTCGAGTGGAAATCCTTCTGTTTGGTAAAGATCGAATGCAAATTTACCATCTATTTCCACACCTTCCGAAACTGCCCTGGTAAGCTTTGCCAAACCTCTTTTGAGAGCTGCTTCAAAACGTGTAGCCTCAGCGGTTAAATTTTCGTCGATAAACTGCCAGTTTTTGTCAACGTTCGGATAATATTTTCGGTACTCCTCCGCAATGTGAGAAACCGCACTTCCTGAAATTCCCGAACCCAAAAGATGAAAATGGAACATTGCTCTTCTAACAAGTCTTCTTAGAACATATCCATGAAGTTTGTTTCCCGGAATTACACCTTCGGCCAATAAGTTTACAGCAGCCCTAAGATGATCAGCAATCACTCTATAACTAACATCCTTAGAAATATCCGACCCGTAAAGCCGTCCCGTTTCTTTTTCAATTTTTCCGATAACACCCGAGAAAATATCAATTGCAAAAATGTCCGGATTATTAAGAAGCGCTGCGGAAACTCTTTCAAGACCCCCTCCGAAATCGACATTCTTTTGGGGAAGATCAATCAGTTTGCCATCATCAGTTTTCTGATACTGCATAAAAACGGAGTTACCTATTTCCAAAAACTTTCCACAATCACAATTAGGATGACAAAATGAACCAAACTCCGGACGGTGTGCTATGTCCTCAAACTCATAAAAAATTTCGCTATCCGGTCCGCCAATTTCCCCGGGGGGCATTTCCTGAGGGATACCGGCTCTACTCCACCAATTCTTTTTAGCATCGTAAAAATGAATGTGATTTTCGGGAACTCCTATTTTTTTCCAAATTTCAAACGATTCCGTATCTTTAGGAACTTCACCGTCTCCCTCAAATACGCTTACATGTAGTCTCTCGGAGCTAATACCAAGTTCCTCGGTATAGAATTTCCAAATCCATTTTAGCTGCTCCTCTTTAAAGTAATCTCCAAGACTCCAGTTCCCTAACATTTCGAAAAAAGTTGTATGACGGTTATCTCCAACTTCTTCCAAATCCTGCAAACGGAGTGACGGTTGAGAGTCGGCTAATCTTTTACCCTTTGGATGTTTTTCCCCTTTAAGATAAGGCACCAACTGTTGCATACCGCTACTTGTAAAAAGTGTCGTGGGATCGGAATCTATAACCAAAGGGGATGGTGTAATTTCAGCATGGTCGTTCTTTTTAAAGAAGTTTAAGTATTTTTCCCTAATTTCTTCCGTGCTCATGGCTAAAGTATATCATTTTTAGCCACCGTGGGTTTCGAGTTTCTTTCCTTTGTGGAGAATTTCCATAACTGAAGTAAGTTTATCCGGACGAATCAGTCCGCCACCCAAGATCGAATCTTCTAAAAGGCTATTTAGCCTTTTAACTGCGCGTCTGAGATCGATAATAATAAGCATAACTTGAAATCCAACCACAATAAGCAAGAAGGTAAGACTAATGACAACTACGATCAAAAGTGTTTGAACGGAATCCATATTCTAATTATTATAACAGCATTCAAAATCCTGAAATGTATTAAAAGTGAACTGAACTCTACGACTGACAATTAACAAATTAAATTTGTTGGATGCTAATCTTGCGTACTATTGTTGTTTCCTTGCCCGAACGGGAAATAGCTTTAATAACAACTTCGGTTGCCTCCGATGAAATTTCTATATCAGTGGAGAATTTTCCCTCTTCATCAACCAATACCGGTTGGTTGTCCACTGTTATTTTTACGTCCATATCCGTCGAACCAAAAACCAAAACAGAATTCCCGTTTACAACTTGCCCCTCAGTCGGACTTACCAAATCAACTTTTGGCGGTAATGTAAATTTTATGTACTGAAAAGTCAAATATCCCAATATTACAACCGCCACTGATACAATTCCCAAAATAAAGGTTAGTTTTGGGTTCCAAGCTGGTTTCGAAGAGATATCCGGCTTTGGATTTATATTCAACTTCTTGGGAGGATAGTCGCGTCTCAAAACCGCAATTGTCATTTTCTCATCAATATCCAATGCCGAAGAAATACTTTTAATAAAACCCAATACGGTTGGAAAAGAAGGCAGAGACTGCCAATCTTCTTTTTCGATTGCCGTTAAGAAAGATGATTTTATTTTTGTAATTTCCTCAAGCTCCCCGTAGGAATATTTTTTCTCTTTACGGGCGTCTTCCATGATCTGACCTATTTTTTTCATTGATTATCTATATGATAACAGAGAGAGCAATTCTAGCTGCAGCTTTCATAAAAGTCTACTCAGTTTGAGGGTTGCCGAAAGAGGCTAAAAACTCGTCAGCATTTTGTACCAACACCTCACGGGGTTTACTTCCCCCCTCTGACGCAGCAATTACTCCGGCGGCTTCAAGCTGGTCAACAATCCTTGCCGCACGCGCGTATCCAATAGAAAGTCTTCGCTGAAGAAGCGACGCACTTGCCCTGTCATATTGGCAAACAACTCTAACCGCATCTTTAAACAGATCATCCACCGCCCCGTCTATACCCGGAACCGAAACTGTACCTGCTTTGGCCATTGTTGTTACTTCGTCCGTATACTGCGGATTCACACCTTGGTTCTTAAGAAAAGCTGTGAGCGCTGCAACTTCTTTGTCGCCAATAAATGCGCCCTGAATTCTCAGAGGTTTTGCCTGTTCAGGAGGAAGGTAAAGCATATCTCCTTTACCTAATAATTTCTCTGCACCCTGGGTGTCTAAAATAACTCTGGAGTCAACTTGAGATGCCACCGCAAAAGCAATTCTACTTGGAACATTTGCCTTGATAAGTCCGGTAATAACATCCACAGAAGGTCTTTGTGTGGCTAAAACCATGTGTATACCTGTAGCACGGCTCATTTGGGCAATTCTCGTAATCGAGTCCTCTACTTCAACCGGCGAGAAAAGCATAATATCGGCAAGTTCATCAATAAAAAGAACTATATAAGGAAGTGCTTGGAAACCCGACATTTCGTTATAAGATTCGATATTCCTCGCCCCCGCCTGCGCAAAAAGTTTGTAGCGCCTATCCATTTCCGCCATTATCCAACGAAGCGCTGATAAAACCTTATCCGGTTCAACTATGACCGGAGAAAGCAGATGGGGAAGCCCACCGTAACGAGTCAACTCGACCCTCTTGGGGTCAACTAATATAAGTTTTACTTCGGTTGGAGCAGCTCTAAAAAGAAGTGATATTAAAAAGGCATTTATACATACCGACTTACCTGAACCTGTCTGACCTGCAATTAACACATGTGGCATTTTTCCGATGTCTGCAACAATGGGTTTACCTGACACATCCAGTCCCAAAGCAACCTGAAGTTTGGATTTTGCTCCCTGCATTTCCTGAGATTCCATGATTTTTCTGAGCGGTACAAATTCTGCTGACCGGTTGGGGAGTTCTATTCCCACAAGATTGCGTCCAGGAATCGGGGCTTCAATTCTGATGGTACCTGTAGGGGCCGAAAGCGCGAGTGCTAAATCACGTTCAAGTGATGTAATTTTGGAAAGTTTTGTACCGAGTGCCACCTCGATAGCGTATTGGGTTACAGCAGGACCCAGGTTAACCTCAACAACATTTGCAGTTATTCCAAAAGACTCAAGAGTTTTTTCAATTGTTGCGGCATTGCCTTTTATATCGCCGCGTTCTGCATGTCCACCATCAACCTCTCCCAAAAGATCAATTGTCGGATATCTCCAAACAGTCTCTTCTCCGGGAATATTGCTGACAAGTTTTTGTTCCAACGGTTCTTTGGGAGCTGCCGGGGCACCCACCGTCGACTTGGCGTTTCCGGGAGAAGAAAAGTTTCCACCCGAAACTTTCATTTGACCCTTTGGCATTACCATGCCACCAACTTTTATCTGAGTTTTGTCACCATGTATGTAAACACCCGCTTGTCTGATAAATTCCTGAAATACTTTGTAAACCTGATCAATCGAAGTATTGAACAAAATGATTAGTCCGATCATCCCCACTCCCGTAAAGACAATTCCGGCTCCAACTCCCATTATAAGCTCAGCTATCGATCCCCAAACAATTTGTCCTGCTTCCCCTGCGCGTCCGAGCGCCATAACTGAAATAAAGAAAAGGAGTCCTCCAACCACCACATTGGGTTGCCCTAAAATAAATTTAACCTTGGAAAGTAAAAGCGCAAATGAAAGAAAAATAAAGGGGAGAAAAATTGATGACCAGGAGAAATACTTCAAAAGAAAGTCGTTAAATTTAATAAAAATCATCCCCTGGCGGGAAAATGAGACTAAAATCAAGCCTGCAAAAATCACGAAGATTATTTGGGAAATCGAGAACATCGACTCCTTCTTTAATTTCAACTTAAATGATCTTTTCGTGAATCTTCTTCTCTTCTTTGCCATATCGAAATCATTGTATATCGAAGTCGCCTTAAACCTCAACAACAACCGGAAGGATCATGGGACGTCGCCCGGTCTTTTGGTGGAAAAAACGCTCAAGGAAATCAATTGTAATATTTCTGACAACATTAGCATTAATTGATTTTTTCTTTTGCAAAGCACGCGCAAGCTCCCCCGATGCATCCTCCAAAACACTGCCGTATTTTTGTTCAAATACAAAACCCCTGCTCATGATTTCCGGTTTTTGTATAAGTGAGCTTTCGTTTCGGTCAAATTGAATTATTGCAATTACAACCCCTTCTTTAGAAAGAATGTGTCTATCTCTCAAAACAACATTCCCCACATCTCCAATTCCAAGTCCATCAACCAGCACCTCTTTTACTGAAATCTTCCCTGTTCGTTTGGCAAACTGATTACTAAATTCAACAATTTCACCGGGTAAGAGTTCTAAGACGTTTTCTTCGGGAGCCCCCATCCTCTGGGCTATAAGACCATAAGCTCTCATGTGCCTGATCGTTCCCCCGATTGGGATAAAGTATTTGGGCTTCACGAGAGCAAAAAGCATCTCAATATCCCCAATACTTCCATGCCCAGAAACATGCAAGTCTTCCTGCATATCGTAGTAGTGTACATTTACGTCTGCCTCAATCAGTTTATCCACCAAAAAATCTACATTAGCCTTGCTTCCAGGCGGGGCAGGATCTGAAGAGAATATAACAACATCCCCTTTTCCAATCGTCAGAAAGTCGTGTTCACCCATACAAAGTCGATATAAAGCACTGCCCGGCTGACCATAACTTCCCGAAATAATATAAAAAAGCTTCTCCGGTGGTAACCTCCCTGCTTGTTTTGATTTAATAACTAAATCATTGGGGTAAAATAAATATCCCAAATCTTTTGCAATTTGTGCTTTTCTCTCAATTGAGCGGCCGATCAAAACCACTTTCCTACCAAGTTTTGCAGCAATATTGATAGTCTGCTGCATGCGACTAATGTTGCTGGAAATTGTCGTAAGATATATTTTTCCTTTTACACCATTGGCAACCGCTTCAATTCTCCCTTCAAGTGATAGTTCGCTTTCTGTATAGCCGGGGGTGTTGGCGCCAAGAGCATCCGAAGCCAGAGCTAAAGTACCCTGTGACGCTAATGTGGCCACTTTAGCTATGTCAAACGGTCTCTTGTCTACCGGCGTCCAATCAAATTTATAATCAGGTATATGGAAAATTTTCCCCTCTGGTGTGTCTATGCAAAAACCAACAGCATCGGGAACAGAATGGCTTACCCTAAATGGAGTTATCTTAAAAACGCCAAGTGTCAGAACATCTTGTTCCGGATTAAAAACTGAGATCTTTGGATTTTTAATGTCATAATCTTCAAATTTGTCCTGAATAAAACCGGCAACGAGTTTCGTGGAATAAATCGTAGCATCAACATCTTTAAGAAGAAAAGGAAGACCTCCAAGGTGGTCTTCGTGGCCATGAGAAATAATTATTCCACGCAATTTATTTATGTTTTGCTTAATGTAAGAAAAATCCGGAATAACAAGATCCACCCCAAACATTTCGCTCTCGGGAAAACCCACGCCGCAATCGACAACTATCATGTCGTTGCCGTATTCGTAAACATAGAGATTCTCGGTTACCCCCGTGGTACCCGATATGGCAATAAACTTTAATTTATTTTGTGACATTCTAAACGTTTAATAATTAAACCAAATTCATCTGTTCCGATTCCGGAATCACTTTCTCTTTATTATCTTTCATTCTACGTAATATTTCCTTTAATTGATAGAAGTCGTTCTTTTCCGATTCTAAAATATTTCCGTTTCTAAGTGATGCTGCAGGATGGTACATTGGAATAATTACTATATCCTTGCCATTCCGGGTAACTACATGTTTTTTTCCATGGACACCACTGATGAATACATTGGGCAAAAATTTTGCCATTGAAAAACGACCTAAAGTGAGAACTATTTCGGGATCAATTATCTCAATGATTTCATCCAGATACTTCCCATATGCCGAAATTTCATTTGCTTCGGGATCCCTGTTATCGGGAGGTCTGTGATGAACAATATTTGTAATGAACACACTCTTGCGATCAAGATTCGCAAGAGATAAAAACTTATCCAATAACTTCCCCGCCTGGCCGACAAAAGGAAGACCCGTTTGGTCTTCCGTTCTTCCTGGGCCTTCCCCGATGCAAAGAATTTTTGCTTCCGTATTTCCTGCACCAAAAACAAGTTTTGTTGCACCTTTCTTTAAAGGAAGCGAATCGTCTTTCTCCATTTTATCTTTTAACTCATGAAGTAATTTATATTTATTTGTTTTAGTCATATTTTTCACTAATAAATTCAATGCTATTATTTTCCGTTTCATAGATTGCAAAATTAACACCGTTAATAACCGCTCCGGGACGAACAAATTTAACAAAATCTACCATTTTTTCTTCCTTTGAATGATAATGCCCGCTAATAAGCACATCCAAGCTCTCAAATCTTTTATCGTTTATTAATGCCTTGTGGATTATGCCAATCTTCCGCCCGTCAATTTCAATTTTCAAAAAATCGCGGTCAAAACCCTTTGTGTTGAGTGTTAAATATTCTTCCATTCCTTCGTCAATATCGGCATTTCCCATAACCGTATATAGAGGAACTCCAAACTCTAAAACAGTTTTAACTGATTCGATTGTATTCCAATCACCTGCATGAATTACGGCAGAGATGTCGTATTTTTTTACAAAACCCATTATATGCTTCAGGTTTGCAATATGCCCATGTGAGTCAGATATGACAAGTGTCCGCATATACTATTTTAACTCATGTAGGCAACGCCGGCACATTATTGAGGCAGAAACTCCCTGACATTCTCTGAAGTAACATGAATCGACTGAGCTTTACCCTCAACTATTATTTTTGCGACCTTCCGAACGACTCCGTCAATGTTGCGCTCAAGAGTCCTAATCCCGGCATCGTACCCCAAAGGGCGCACTATACTTACCCAAACATCATCATCAATTACCAAACTGCCACTGGGAATTCCCGCAGCTTTCATTGATGCGGGAAGTGTATATTGTTGGGCAATCGTAATTTTCTCCTGATCAGTGTAGCTGGGCATAGAAATCGGTTCAAGCCTGTCCATTACAGCCGTCGCAATATTTGTGGTGTTGTTGGCGGTTGTAACAAACAGAGTTTCAGAAAGGTCGAATGGAAAATCAATATAATGATCGCTAAAAGCATGATTCTGTTTAGGGTCCAGCAGTTCCACCAAAACACCCATTATTGATGCACGCCCGGCATCGGTTACTCTGTCAATCTCATCAAGAAGAATAACCGAGTTTTTGCTTTGAGTGTCTCTCAAAGACTTAATAATCTTTCCGGGTTCGGCCTCAGGGTGCATTCTACTTTGCCCACGAAGATCCAAGGGATCTCCCATTCCTCCGAAAGGTATTCTGGCGATGGGGCGCCCCAATGCTTGTGCAATCGAATAGGCAATCGTCGTTTTTCCGGTACCCACCAAACCCACAAAGCAAAGGATCGGTGCCCGGTAAATATCAGCTCCCTCACCTTTCTCCTGTTTAAGCTTCATGACAGACATATATTCCAAAATACGGGTTTTTATGTCAGTCAGACCAAAGTGATTGGTTTCAAGAATTCTTTTAGCATTTTCGAGGTCAAGGGTATCCTGAGTTCTTTTATTCCAAGGGAGAACTGTAATCCAATCAATGTATTTTTCCATCCTATCAAACTCCGGTAAAAAGGATGGTGAATTTGTCAATTTTGAAAGCTGGTTAAGACGGACCAACACCCTTTCACGGAGTTTCTCCGGTAGGTCCACATTCTTAACTTTTTCTATCAAAGTAAGTATTTCTTGGGCAGCAGAATCCATAAATCTAGTGTATCACGAAGTATTTACCTATCGAAGCCTTTTTTCTCGTCTCCCATAAGTCGTGATGTGGGAAAATGAGGACCACCCGAGGAGCCTCGGTCCGGTCTGTCAAAATTGCGTCTCGGTCCTCCAAAACCTCTACTACCACCACGGCTGAACCCGCCACGTCTGTCTCCTCCGCTAAAATTTCTACCACCACGTCTATCTCCTCCGAAACCGGTTCTTGGTCTTTCTTCCCTTGGCTTATCTTTTGATGGATCCATATTCATTGAAAGATTAATTCTTCCCTGATCATCAATTTCTTTAACTCTGACTTGAACTTTTTGCCCAATCTTAACCACATCACCGGCATCTTTAACAAATCCGTCTTGACCCATATCCGTCACATGAACCATTCCGTCTTTTCCTGGCAAAATGTTAACAAAGGCTCCAAACGACATTAGTCTAACCACTTCTCCCTCGTAGATTTCTCCTGCTTTTACTTCTTTTGAAAAACCTTCAACCCAAGCAATTGCACTTTGCATTTTTTCAGGATCAACCCCCGAAACACTAACGCCTCCGTCATCATTTACGTCAATTTGTGTACCTGTATCGGCCATGAGTTTTTTAATATTTTTTCCACTGGGACCAATAAATTCACCAATTCTATCTACCGGAATCTTTACGACCTTAATCTTTGGAGCATATTCCGAAACTGTCTTTCTTGATTCCGGAAGAGTTTCTAAAATCTTTTTCATGATCTGGGCACGAGCATCTTTAGCCTGAGCGAGTCCTTTTTCCAAAACGGGAGTGGTAATGTTCAACGCTTTACAATCCATCTGAAGTGCCGTGATACCTTTATCTGTTCCTGCAACTTTGAAATCCATATCACCGTTGAAGTCTTCGATTCCCATCAAGTCTGTTAGTACCGCAAAGTTTTTCTCATCCTCGATAATAAGTCCCATGGCAATTCCTGCAACCGGGGCCTTAATTGGAACTCCTGCATCCATCAATGAAAGGGTAGATCCAACCACTGAAGCCATTGAGGTTGAACCGTTGCTGCTCAGCACCTCAGATACGATTCTTATTGCATAAGGAAATTCTTCTTGTGTAGGAATAACGGGTACCAAGGCTCTTTCGGCAAGCATTCCATGTCCAATTTCGCGTCTATTTGGAGACCCGACTCTTCCAGCTTCTCCTGTTGCATAAGGAGGCATGGAATAGTGATGCATGTAGTGTTTTTCTTCTTCTCCCTCTGCACTTTCCAAAAGTTGTCCCATAGATTCGGATCCAAGGGTAACAACTGAAAGAACTTGGGTTTGACCTCTGCTAAAAAGTGCGCTGCCGTGGGTTCTGGGCAAAATCCCAACAACACCGGTTAATTCTCGAAGTTCTGTTAATTTTCTACCGTCAGGTCTTATACCTTTTTTCAAAATTTGCTCACGAATGTAGTCTTTCTTCATATGATCGACTATGTCCAAAACAAATTTTTTGTCTGTTTCTTTTTCAAACTGATCCTTTATCGCTGAAATAAATTCGGCGTATTCGTCAGATGGGCCTTCATGATTGGCCATGTTTTTAACCAAACCAGCCATTTTATCCCCGACTAATTTCTTAACTTGGTTTTCTAACTCTGCCCCCGGTTTTTCTTCTTTATACACTTCACGCTTAACATCTTTTTCATCAGCCATTTCTTCAATCAACTTAAGTACCGCCTTGCTTTCTTTCTGTGCAAACTCGATTCCCTTTATAATTTGGTCTTCGGTAACCTCTTTGGCTCCTGCCTCAACCATTAGGACTGCATCCTTGGTTGAAGATACAGTTAAGTCCATCGGAGAAACATCCAAATCTGAAGTTAAAGGATTAACTATATATTTTTCGTCTTTGATTCCAACAGTGAGTGGGGCAACTGGGCCTTTCCAGGGAAGGGTCGAAAGATGAATCGCAGTGCTGGCGGCAATTGCACCCAAAATCTTCGGGTCGTTTTCTCCGTCAACCGAAAGAACCATAACAATGAGTTGAACCTCTTTTTTGTAAGTTTTTGGGAAAAGTGGTCTAATTGACCTATCGATAAGACGGGCTGCTAAAATTTCTTCATCGGTGGGACGTCCTTCACGTTTTACCCAACGACTTCCTTTTATACGTCCGCCTGCATAAAGACGCTCCTGATATTCAACCGAAAGGGGGAAGTAATCCATTTCCATCTTAAGTGGAGCCACCGCAACAGTAGCCAATACAACAGTATCACCCATTCTGGCTAACACTTCTCCGGCTGCTTGTTCTGCAAGGTTTCCGGTGGTTAATGTAAGAGTACGACCACCTAACTCTAAGGATTTCTCAACTTTTTTCATTTAATAATTATTTATCTAGCTTTAACTCTGTGAGGAGTTTCTTGTAACGTTCCTCATCGCGTCTGTGTAAGTAGGAAAGGAGCCTTCTCCTTTTTGCTACCATTGAAAGCAAGCCTCTGCGCGAATGAACGTCTTTTTTATGTTCTTTAAGATGCAAAACCAATTTGTCGATTTTTATTGAAAGAAGCGCAATTTGAACCTCAGGAGAACCAGTATCGCCTTTTTCTCGAGCAAATTTTTTTATTACGTCTACTTTTTCGTCTTTTGCTAATGCCATATCGTCATGTGGAACAAAGTAGGCTCATCTCAGAGCAAACCTTGTTAACATCCTGGGTATCATACCACACCTGAGTTCAAAACGCAAAGACTAGCTTACGTTTGTCCCCTTAAATATCTTTGGCTGCAGCCAATCCGA
>LCBU01000003.1 GCA_000997405.1 Candidatus Woesebacteria bacterium GW2011_GWA1_41_7
CAACCGCTTCAAATTATTCAACAATAATAAACTATCAGGGAGAACGAACTATTTTTGTTTATCATGCCCCCAGAAGTTACGAGTTTCCGGTAAAGCTTCCGGTTACACCCTGGGTATACCTTACCAGCATGGGGGAAAGTTTCAGACCGTTTTATAACCATTTAGTTGATTGGTTAAAAGCTAACCCGCAAATAAAACTCGCGTTTAATCCCGGAAGTTGGCAAATGCGGGCTGACTTTAATGACATCAAAGATGTTGTGGCACTTACTCATATAATTTTTGTTAATAGGGAAGAGGCGGAAAAGCTCACCAATTTCGGAGAATCAGCCGATAAAGACAGGGAACTACTCATCGCGCTTTCCAAACTCGGCCCAAAAATTTGTGTGATTACGGATGGCTCGAAAGGATCATTTGCCTATGACAGCACAACCGGAAAGTTTTTTAAAGCCGGAGTATTTCCGGTAGATGCTTATGAAAGAACAGGTGCAGGGGACGCATTCGGTTCAGGAAGTTTGGCTGCGCTAATACACGGAAAGACGCTCGACGAAGCTCTTATATGGGGAACGTGTAATTCAACATCGGTAATTGGTTATACCGGTTCACAAAAAGGTCTTTTAAATTTTGAGGAAATGAATATATGGTTAGCACGGGCTAAAAGCAGCGGGGTTAATGTTGTACAATTTTAGTCTGTAGAATATTTATATAAATTATGAAAGTTTTTGTTACCAGAAAAATTCCAGGAGATCACTTAGAAAAGCTTAAAAGCGAAGGCTTTGAAGTTCATGTGTCTGATGATAACAGGATTCTTACAAACGAGGAACTTTTGGCAGGTATTACCGGCGCGGATGCGGTTTTGAGTTTATTAACAGATAAAATAGACGGTGACGTAATGGATGCTGCCGGCCCACAACTAAAGTTAATTTCCAATTATGCAGTAGGTTTTGACAATATTGATGTTGCCGAAGCCGCCAAGCGGGGGATAATTGTTTGCAACACTCCTTCAGATGAAGTAAATGAGGCCGTCGCAGAGCACACGTGGGCACTTATTTTAGCCCTGGCAAGACGTGTTGTTGAGGCGGATGAGGCAACCCGTCGGGGTGCATATAAAGGTTGGGAACCGGATGTTTTTTTGGGTACCAATTTGATTGGAAAAACTTTGGGTATAGTTGGTTTGGGAAGAATCGGCTCAATGGTCGCCAGAAGGGCAGCAGGTTACAAAATGAATGTTTTGTATAACAAACGTGCCCCGGATCCCGAGGCCGAGCGTGAACTTGGAGTTAAATTTGTCACTTTGGACGAGCTTTTGTCGTCAAGTGATTTTATTTCGCTACATGTTCCGTTAACTCCCGAAACCAGACATATGATTAATAAAGATACTTTTGCCAAGATGAAAAAGGGATCCTATCTTATAAATACAGCCAGAGGACAAATTGTTGACGAGAGGGATTTGGTTGATGCATTGGCTTCTGCGCAGATTGCCGGTGCAGCGCTTGACGTTTTTGATAATGAGCCGAATATTTCTCCGGAGCTTATTGCCAACCAAAAAGTGATTACAACTCCACACATAGCTTCGGCTACATGGGAAGCCAGAAACAAAATGGGGGAACAAGCTGTTAGCGCGATAATCGATACACTTAAAAACGTTAAACCTCAAAATATGGTTGACGAAAAAGTTTGGGATATAAGAAGGAAGTAAAAACTCCATATGTCTATATTTGGGAAAAAGGAAGATCAATTTGAAGAAGAGGAAAACCTGGAAGAAGGGCGTAAAATTACCAGGAATCTCAAGGATTTAAAATCAGAGAATAAAAAAAAGAGAAAAGAGCCACCCAAGCCTTGGGGTAAAAAAGAAAGATGGCTGATTCTTTTGGTGCTTCTTGCGACAACCATTGCTTCAGCTATACTACTTTTTACCAGTTCTTTTGAATTTAAGTCTGAAAAACCAAAAATTTCAGCACCTAAGTTTAATTTCAATTCGATAAATATTTTTAAAGGTGAGACAATAGTAATTGAGAAAAAGTAAAATGGAAAAACTTACATCTCCGTTTGAGATAATCAAAAATTCGTGGGAGGTTTTTACCAAAAAGCAAAATTTTGTTTATTTGGTTAAAATTTATTCACCGATAGGATTTTTAACACTGATTTCCCTGGCGTTTGCTTACGTTCCTTTTTTTGTTAAATTCTTTGAGACATCTATGGGTGATGCTGTGATGTTGATTTTTAACATTCTTTTTATCGCTTTTGCGATTTTTATAAACCTATCGGGAATTATTGCAGTTATGGGGATACTGGACGGTAAAGTATTACAAGTAAGAAGTGTTTATGAAAAAGCTTTCTCAAAATACGGTAAATTTTTCCTTTTGACGATTGTTATTTTCTCACTCTATATATTGGGGCTGATTTTACTGATTGTTCCTCTTATCCTGTTTATAGCCTGGTTTTCGTTCACCGAGTTTGTCTATGTGGAGAAAGAAACCGGAATTAATGCATCACTTACCGAAAGTAAAAAATTGGTAAAAGGAAGGTTCTGGAAAATTTTTTGGAGAATATCAATGTTTGGACTCTTTTCTGTTTTATCGCAAATAATACTGACTTTCTTGCCTTATGAAATTGGAACCATAACATTTAACCTTATCGGGGCACTTTACCTTATTCCGCAGATTCTTTTATATAGAGAAGTATCTTCAAAGGGAGCCGTTAACGGGTAAATCTTGTACTGGCACCCGAATCCAAGATGTTGTTATTATCCTTTTTGTCTTTCTTTTGACTGTCCGGTTCGGTCTCGGGGACACAGTGCCTGGTTGGCACTCCTTCATCCAGAAACCATTCCTGTCTGGTAGTACATCCATTACACGGAAGTGTGCCTGTTGTTGTACAAATGTTGATTTTACTGACACCATCCAGTGCGTCCCAGTCAACCGACGGTTCCCCGTTTAAAATTGTTGTCATAATCTTGTTCCAGATAGGGGAAGCCCCTGTTACCCCTGAAGCAACACGGCTCATTGGGGAGTTGTCGTTATTACCAACCCAGGTAAGAACCAGGTAGTTTTGATTATAGCCAACGGTCCAGTTGTCTCTGAGGTCATTACTGGTGCCTGTCTTGACGGCCACTTCCGGATGATTTTTGACAACAAGATAAGAATTAAAACCAAACTCCGGAGCACGGGCAAAATTGTCCTTTAGAATGTCTGTTAAGAGAAAGGCTATCCGGGGATCAAGTACTTCTTCTGCCTCCGGGGTACTTTTTTCCAATACTCGGCCTTTATAGTCTTTTACTTCCAATATGGATATAAGCTCCGGTTTCTTACCGGAATTGGCAATTGTTGCATATACCTTGGAAAGATCCATTGCTGTGACACCCCCCCCACCGAGGGTTAAAGACAATCCGTAATCGTTGATGTTATTCCATGTTGTGATACCCATTTTTTGACCCTGGTCGATCATTTTTGTAACCCCATATGAGGCTAGGACTTTAACTGCAGGAATATTCCGGCTTTCTGCAAGCGCAGTTCTTAAAGTTACTCGTCCGCGGTACTGTCCGTCATAATTTACCGGAGAGTAGGGGGTTGTTCCGGGTGTGTAAAAAGTAATAGGTGAATCATCAATAATTGATGCCGGAGTAAGTCCGTTCGAGAGCGCATAGGCATAGTTAACAACCTTAATTGAGCTACCCGGTTGTCTGATGCTTGTTAGCACATTTACGTTTCCGTCCTCTTCAACCGCAAAGTAATTTTTTGATCCGACCATCGCGAGAATTTCTCCGGTTTCGGGACTTATGACTAATGCGGCTCCGTTTCCGACATTAAGACCCCCCAACTTATCAACTTCGCTTTTGACTATTTGTTCAGAGGCTTCCTGGATTGATAAATCAAGACTGGTTGTTACCTCAAGCCCCCCTTTTTCAACAATTTCTTCTCCATATTTATCTACCAAGATTTGCCTTATATACATTACGAAATGTGGTGCTTTAATACCGGTTTTTCTGGATACAAAATGTAGTTTTTCTTCGGCTGCCGAAAGTGCTTGTTCCTCCGTTATGTATTTATTTATTACCATCAGATTTAAGACCTCTCTTTGTCTTTCGAATGCGAGTTCCGGATTCGATCCAAACGGTGAGAAAGTCGTGGGGCTTTGAGGAAGTCCTGCCAGAAGGGCGGCTTCTGCCAAGTTAAGATTTTCAACACTTTTACCAAAATATGATTCGGACGCTTCTTCTATTCCGTAAGCTGTTCCGCCGTAACTGACCTCATTCAGGTACATTCCAAAGATTTCGTCTTTGGTGTAGATAGTCTCAATTTGGATAGAGAGTATTAATTCCCTAATTTTGCGGGTCAGTGTTTTTTCAGACGAGAGAAGTGTGTTTTTTACCAATTGCTGGGTAATCGTTGAGCCTCCTTGGATGGATCCGCTTCTCAAGTCTTGTATTATTGCCCTAAAAATTCCTTTGACTGAAAAACCCGGGTGAGAATAAAATTCGGCGTCTTCGGCAGCCAGTGTTGCAAGTTTTACACTATCAGGAATCTGAGTTAAGGGAATAATGGTTCTGTTTTTATCCTTGTAAATTTTGTAGAGCAAATTCCCGTTTCTGTCGTAAATTTTAGTTGAGACTTCCGGGTTTCTTGACGCCAACTGCCTGGGGGAGGGCATATCTTTAACGATAAAAAAATAAAAGGCAAAGCCTGTAAATAATATTGCCATTAAGGTTATAAAAATAGACAGTTTGATTTTTGCAAACCTAAGCTTTGGAAACCTAATTTTTTTAGGCTTAGTTTTGTGAGGTTTTTTGATCTTTTTTGCTTTTGTCTTGCGTCTTTTTTTGAGTTTAATTGAACCGATTTTACTGATTACAACTAGCGGAAGAAAAATAAGACAGGAAAGGAGGAGATAGATAGGCTTCCCGAGCGCGGACAATATACTTTTGATAACCTTTGTCATTTTCCAGAGATCTACTTCTTTTCCCGCGAATTGTAACAGCAAAGCTGTGGAAATAACAGACGAAACTATTTAGAAGGGGTAATTTATTGTTGCCGACGAGGAAGCGATGGGGCAATTCAGACAAAAGATTGTCCCATCAGGATCGGTGTAAATGGATTTATTTTCTGTGTGAACCTGGTCAGGGGGATCTGTGGGTGAAGCCATTCCACCCGTAGCATTATTTATCAGTATATCTTGATTAACTATGTTTGAGATTGCCGGAACTGTGCCTGACAGGAAGTATTCGAATCTCGTGGGACATCCGGGATTGCCCGGATCCTGAGAAGGTGGGGTTCCTCCGGTATCGGCACAGATTGTTGATCCGACCACTCCATCCGGCTGTTTCGGCCAAGCATGACCCTTTTCATCCTTGCTGTAGGCTCCGGCCTCTGCCTTGGCGAGCACGGTTTTCATTATTTTGTTCCAGATGGGGGAAGCGCCGGATACTCCCGATACAGCACCTCCCATTGAGGAGTTGTCGTTGTTACCGACCCAAGTAACAACCACGGCTTGTGAGGTATATCCTATCGTCCAATTGTCACGCCTGTCGTTCGTTGTTCCGGTTTTAACGGAAACTTCAGGATGCCCCGACACGTTTAAGAAGGAACTTGTTCCGAATGCTGCGACTCTCGCATTGTTGTCGTAGAGCATGTGAGAAATTAGAAATGTAACGGCAGGATCAAGAATCCGGTTGCCGGTTAAAATATTCTCGTTTGGATTATATTCTTCCAAGACATTTCCTTTCCAATCGGTCACTTTGGTGATTGCTACCAGTGGCTGCTCTACGCCCTGATTCGCAAGAACACCAAAGGCGACTGCCATGTCGTACGGTCTAACCAAAATTCCTCCCAAGGTTGCGGAAAGGCCGTAATCTTTAGGTTCTGTGAGAGTTGTCAGACCCATCTGCTTTGCAAAATCAATGAAGTTTTCAAGACCGTGTAATGCCAGTACTTTCACAGCAGGGATATTGTAAGAATTTCCCAATGCAAACCTGGTTTGTACCAGACCATGATAAGTCCCGTCGTAATTCACAGGACAATAGCTGGGTTGACCTGCGACTTTGAAACAGGTTGAAGTGTCAATAAAGGCTGTTGCAGGGGTAATTTTTTGATCCTTAATAGCCAAAGCATAATTCAAAGGTTTAATCGAGCTTCCCGGCTGCCTTTGGGAAAGAATAACATTAACTTTACCGTCCTCGTCTTCCGCAAAATAATCTTTTGATCCAACCATGGCGAGTATTTCTCCTGTAGAAGGCCTGGTAACTATAGTAGCCCCGTTGCCAACCTGTTGTTTTTTTAGTTTGGCTACTTCCGTGGCAACGGCTGCCTGGGCAAAATTTTGAATATCCAGATCAAGTGTTGTGTAGACCCTCAGTCCTTCCTGTTCTACTCTTTTCTCACCGTATTTGTCGGCAAGCTGTTCCTTTATCCATAAAGCAAAATGTGTAGCCTGGCTGGGGATGGTTGGGGTGTATTTTAGTGCTTCACTTTTTGCAGCATCAGCCTCCTCAATTGTGATATATTTATTTTCTACCATTTGCTTAAGAACCTCTTCCTGCCTTTTTTTGGAATATTCCGGATGTGCACCAAAAGGGGAATAGGTGGAAGGTCTTTGCGGAAGTCCTGCCAGAAGCGCAGCCTCGGCTAAATCCAGATCTTTAGCGGATTTTCCAAAATAAGTTTCGCTGGCTGCTTCAATTCCATAGGCGGTGCCGCCGTAGGGGATTGAATTGAGATACATTTCAAGGATTTTATCTTTGGAATAAATTGATTCAATGATAATCGTCAAAACCAGTTCCTGAGCTTTACGTCTGACCGTCCTCTCGTCCGTCAGAAGAGTCTTTTTTACAAGTTGTTGTGAAATTGTAGATCCCCCTTGGAGATCTTGTTTTACGAGTGTTTTGTAAACTGCCCGGATGACTCCCGTATAGGAAACGCCCTGGTGTCTGTAAAAATCTTTATCTTCAATTGCCACAGTCGCCTCCTTTAGATATTTGGGGATTTCGTTAAGATTAACCGGCGTCCTTTTTTCATCAGTATAAATTTCATATATTAATTTTCCGTTTCTGTCGAATATTTTTGTTGAAACAGGAAGTGTTTCGGAAATCAACTTAGTTGGTAGTGGTATTCCCCAGAAAAGGTAAATTCCGACTGCCGCCACAAGACCCCAGTAAGATACTGCCTTGACTCCGTGCCTGGTCGAAAACACCTTCTTTATTTTACCTATGACTAGTTTTATGTATTTTTTCATTCTCTTGGAGATTATATTACATTATATTACAGATGCCACTTCCACATAGAGCTGAAGGCATCTTTTTGTTACAATTAGAACGTGGAGACTCTAGAAGATTTGGAATTAAGATCATGGTGGGGATATCTCGGTGAAGATATCCAAAAACTTTTACTTACCTCAGAGTTTATTTATAACGCTGTGGAAAGTTGGGGGGCAGAACTTCCCGGCGGAAAAGAAAAATTCCACGATTATTCTTTCGTTCTTTTTCCTGCAGCAAAAGCCTATGAGGGGTTTTTGAAAAAAATCTTTTTGGAGATGGGTTTTATCACTGAGGAGGATTACTACGGAAAGCATTTCAGGATAGGTAAAGCGCTCAATCCTTCTCTAACCAACGAACTGGGGGAGCAGAGTGTATATGTCAAGATAATTAAACACTGTAAGGGAAGGCCTCTTGCAGATCATCTTTGGGAAACGTGGAGACTTTGCAGAAACGTGCCTTTTCATTGGTTTCCGAATGAAAAAAACGCGATTACTCTTCCTGAAGCAAGGGAGAGAATAGAGATGATAGTGAATGCTATCGATGAAGCCTACAGAGGGTGTAAGGTATAATACAATAGTATATAGAAAATGACTGCCAAAACTACTTTGGTCAAACACGTAACTGTTTTTTCAGTTTACTTGGTTTTGATTTGGGCATTTTACCGTTTTTTGTTTGATCTTCCGGACCAAGTTGAGGAACTTGTTGTAAAACCCCTTCTTTGGTTAGTTCCTATTTTTTGGTTGAATGTAAAAGAGGGCTTTCCTTTGTCGTCCTTGGGAATTACTTTTAAAAATTTGTTCCCTTCGATTTACCTTTCTTTGGGACTGGGAGCGATATTTGTATTGGAAGCAGTTTTAACCAATTTCTTTAAATACGGTCATTTGAATTTTGCGGCAAACATAGGAAATCTTCCCATACTTAGCTCCTTGGGTATTTCTTTTGCCACGGCTTTTTCCGAAGAAACTGCTTTTAGGGGTTACATTTTTGGAAGACTGTGGTTTGCCCTCAAGGACGAGTGGGCGGCAAATGTGGCCAGTAGCTTGGTTTGGACGGTTGTTCACATACCCATCGCCTTTTTCATTTGGAAGCTAAATCTAGCATCAGGGATTTTATATCTTATACTCACAGCCATCTTCGGAATCGGTTCTGCCTTTGTTTTTGGCAGAACTAAAAACGTTTTTGGTTCGGTACTTTTGCATGTCCTTTGGGAATGGCCAATAATCCTTTTTAGGTAAACGATATTGCCTATACATAAGATGAAAAAGTTTTTATTTGCTTTTGTGATTTTTGCTATCGCCTTTGTTATTCTTTTGGTGTCAATTTTTGATTCTTCAGCGATCACTTATACGTTTACCAATACTCCGCCACAGCCATTCGGTGAAACGAAAGATAGTAAAGTTGATTATGTTCTTCCCTATGCCGGGCGTGTTTTGCCCGACAGTCCTTTCTGGGGCTTGAAAGCATTGAGAGACAAAATTTGGTTTGGTGTAACAACATCTCCTTTAAGACGAGCCCAGATAGCACTGCTGTTTGCAGATAAACGACTTGTGATGGTGGAGGAACTTTTCAGAAAAGGAAAACCGGATTATGCAATGGCAACCCTTCTAAAAGGGGAGAGATACTTGCCTATTGCCATGGAGGAAGAAAAAATTGCCAGGGGCCGGGGTATAGATACAGATGAATTTTTAGTTACTCTTGCTACAGCAGCTTTAAAGCACAAAGAGATATCGGGGTATCTGGTGGAATTGGCTCCGGAAAACGTAAAACCTCTAATAATCAGTAACGAAACTTATGCAGACAAAGCATATGAAGATGCAAAAAATGCACTAAATTCAAGAGGACTTACTGCTCCGAAAAACCCGTTTGATGGGGATTAAATGAGTTTATTGACATATTTTTTTACGCGGCAATAAATTTATTACCGCAAAAACTTCAGGAATTATTAAAAACGCAGGCGTGGGTTACGCCTGAGGTGATACATTTTGACTAAAATCTTACTAGTTGACAGTCTACTGGTAGTGTTTGAAAATCATCACAGTCACTATTGGTAGAGTATTTGCTTTACATGCGTGAAACGCACATAAAAATATGAAATGTCCATTTTGTGGTACCGCAGAAACATGTGTTTTGGAAAGTAGAATTGTCGAAGATGGATCAATAAGAAGAAGAAGAGAATGCGGTAAGTGTGGTAAAAGGTTTACGACAATCGAGCAAGTTAAAAGAAGCTTTCTCTGGGTAATTAAAAAAGACGGAAGACGTGAGGTTTTTGACAAAGAGAAAGTAAAACGGGGAATTCTCAGAGCAATTGAAAAACGACCGGTTTCACTGGACCTAATCGACGACGTTACCGAAGAGGTGGAAAAGGAAATGCTCAGGAGTGAGAAACAGGAAATTCCCACCAGAATGATAGGATCCGCGGTCTTGAAAAGATTGAAGAAAATAGATAAAGTGGCCTGGCTCAGATTTGCAAGTGTTTACCTGGAGTTTGAAGATTTAAGCGATTTTGAAAAATTAATAGATAAATGACATTACAAACTACTGACCGTAAAAAAATAAAGAAGGCTAAACAGAGAAAGATTGTCTATAAAAACGGGGAGACAAAAATAACCCTCAACGATTTGATAGCCCCATCATATGAAGAAATTATGTCCGAGGTTAAGAAAAAAGTGGGGGATCGACCGGCCAGAGACCCGGCACTTCCTAACGGAACTTGGACAGAACAGGCTTTAAAAGAATTGAATGAGAGGTATTTAGTTAAAGATGAAAATCTAAACCCCATAGAAACACCTGAAGAGATGATTTGGAGAGTTTCCTGGGAGTTGGCTTCAGCCGAGGCCAGATGGGGTAAAAAGCGTAAGGAAGTCGTGGAATTGGCTAAAGAGTTTTACAATCTGCTGATTTCGAGAGAATTCTTACCAAACTCTCCTACACTCATGAATGCGGGAACCGGAAACGGTCTTCAGTACTCTGCCTGTTTTGTTTTACCTGTAGAGGACTCTATGGAAGGGATTTTTGATGCTTTGAAGTATCAGGCATTAATTCATAAGACCGGAGGCGGAACAGGATTTTCCTTTACCAGACTAAGAGAAGGCGGATCGGTAGTTAAAACTTCATCAGGAATTGCTTCCGGACCGGTTTCTTTTATGAGAATTTTCGACGCCGCAACTAATGAAGTTAAACAAGGCGGAAAAAGAAGGGGAGCAAATATGGGAATACTCCGAGTCGACCATCCTGATGTTTTAGAGTTTATTCATTGTAAAGCAGAGGGTGGAATAACTAATTTCAATATCTCGGTAGCAATCACGGATAAATTTATTGAAGCTTACTATAAAGATGAGGATTATGAACTGGTCAGCCCCAGGTCTAAGGAAGTGGTCGGAACTCTTTCAGCCAGACGTGTTTTTGATGAAATAGCGGAGATGGCTTGGAAAACGGGCGACCCCGGACTTATTTTTATTGATCGGGTAAATCAGGGAGTGGCAAATCCTATTCCTGCACTTGGGCCTATTGAATCCACAAATCCCTGCGGAGAACAACCTCTTTATCCTTTTGATGTTTGTAATCTGGGAAGCATATTTTTGACATACTTTATTAAGGAAGAAAACGGTAAAAAGGAAGTCGATTGGGATAAACTTAAAAAGGTCACACACCAGGCGGTCAGATTTTTGGATAACGTTATAGAAGTTAATCCTTTTCCTCTTCCTGAGATAAGAAAAGTAGCATTCAATATAAGAAGAATTGGCCTTGGAGTAGGCGGATGGAGTGACATGCTTCTTAGTTTGGGCATTCCTTATGATTCCGAGGACGCAATGGAACTGGCAGAGAAAGTAATGAAGTTTGTACAAGACGAGGCGGTTTCAGCATCCGAAAAACTGGCAAAAGACAGAGGACCATTTTTCCTTTGGCCGGTTTCAATTTACAGAGAAGGTACTCCAAGAAGACATTCCACTGTAACCACAATTGCACCAACGGGAACGATCTCAATTATTGCCGGATCGAGTTCCGGAATTGAGCCCATGTTTGCAATTGCATATCAACATGTGGTTAAGGATAAACACTTGGATAGGAAACTTTCCTTCGTGAACCCAAATTTTGAAGCGATAGCCAGGGAACGCGGATTTTGGTCGGAGGAGCTGATGGCTAAAGTTGCAGAGAAAGGGGTAGTAAGAGATATTCCTGAAATACCTGAAGACGTCAGAAAACTTTTTGGAACAGCCCATGAGATAGATATAGATTGGCATATTAGAACTCAGGCAGCTTTTCAGAAATATACCGAAAACGCTGTCAGTAAAACAATTAATTTGAGACATGATGCGACAGTAGATGATGTAAAAAGAGCTTATATATCCGCCTGGGAATCAAACTGCAAAGGAATCACGATTTTCAGGGACGGTAGTAAAAGTGAACAGGTTTTGAATTTGGGATTAAACAACAAAGAAGAAAAGACCAAAGAAGAAGCCCCTCCCACTCAATTGATTCTGGAACGCCCGATGAAAGTTGAGGGAGCGACTTACAGAATCGTTACACCTCTTGGAAGTGCATTTATTACAGTAAATCAGGACGGAAACGGTAACCCGTTTGAAGTTTTTATTACCATCGGAAAAGCGGGGAGTGAGGTTGCTGCTATGGCAGAAGCGTTGGGACGCATGATTTCGACAACGCTACGCTTTGGGAATCACCTTCCGCCACTCGCGCGGGCAAAAGAAATTGTCGACCAGCTACATGGAATAGGGGGAGGAAGATCCGTGGGATTTGGTCCCAATAAAATAAGATCTCTTCCCGATGCGGTCGCCAAAGCACTCTCCCTTCATTTTGGATTTACAAACCCTCACAATGATCACGAGACCCCTGAGGTTGCACAGAGTGTAGTTTTAAAGGATGAAACAAAGGTGGTTGGAGATATCTGTCCTGCTTGCGGATCCCCGGCACTTGTTTATCAGGAAGGTTGCTCCAAGTGTCATGCATGCGGACACAGTGAG
The DNA here is from genome assembly GCA_000997405.1 of Candidatus Woesebacteria bacterium GW2011_GWA1_41_7. Lineage (GTDB taxonomy): Bacteria > Patescibacteriota > Microgenomatia > UBA8517 > UBA8517 > UBA8517. Next base: position 12,226 of record LCBU01000003.1, read on the forward strand.
TGTTGAAAACATTCACGGAAGATATAATGGAGGTGTCGTGTTGATATTTGATAGAATGATGCATGGGAGAATTTTACGAAACTTTAGTGATTTTGCTTCGGAAGTTGGATAAAGTCGAGTTCGCGATTCTCGGATCTTATAATTTATATCTTCAGGGAATCAATATTATCCCAAACGATCTAGATCTCATTACCGACGACAGGGGAATGTCTAAAATTGGCAAGATATTTAAAAGTAAAATAGTTCTCAATGAGTCTGGATACAAAGAAACAGAATTTAATATTAATAACGTTGAAGTACATGTTGTTAGTAATATAAATAATAAATTCCGCCCACCTTTTAGGAATGACATTGTTTGGCTAGAAAAAGATGATCTAAAAGTTCCCTCAATGTCCTTAGTGTCAGAACTTTCATTTTATGAAAAAATCAACAGAGGAAAGGATAAAGGCAAAATTGAGTTAATCCAGGAAAAAATATCCAAAAAATAAATGGCAATCTATACAAAAAAGGGAGATAAAGGAGAAACGGGGCTTTTTTCTTCCGATAAATCAAAAAAGAGAAGGATAAGTAAAGCTTCTTTAAAAGTTGAGGCTATCGGATCGGTGGATGAGGCAAATACTTTTCTGGGACTTTCAGCATCTTTTATGAGAAACAAGGAAATTAACCTTAAAATAATTGAAATTCAAAGACACCTATTTGAAGTTGGAGCAAGACTGGCGGGTGCAAGAATTGATTTGGATGAAAATCTGCCCAAAGAAATGGAAAAAGAGATTGATGAAATGGATAAAGAGCTACCCAAGTTAACCCACTTTATTCTTCCGGGAGGCAGCAATGGGGGAAGCCTTCTTTTTATGGCAAGAACATTTATCAGACGGGCCGAGAGGAGGGTGGTTTCCCTTTCTAAAAAAGAAAAAGTTAATGCAAATTTGATAATTTATCTAAATAGACTCTCCGATTATGTTTATACACTGGCGAGGTACTCAAACTTCAAAGAGGGGATAAAGGAAAAGGCTTGGAGAGGGTAGCTAACTGTTATACAATGGTTGATATATGCCTGCCACACCGGAGTATGACAAGGGAGAACCTCAGATAACAGAACGAAAAGAAGAGTTCATAGTGCCTGAAACTTTGCAGCAATCTACAGGAATTCAGGTTGTCCAAAAAAACTTTAAGGCACAGGTTAGGGACGATCACGGTCAACCTTTGATCCAAACTCCTCCTCCTCAGGTTATCACAGTGACACCTCCGGCGGATGACACTACCCTTACAGATTGGTCTAAAGGATCAACAGCATCGTCATTAACCTGGTTGGCTGCATTTTGGATTAGAATTATCAAAAAGGCTATGTATTTTGGTTGGAAAATCGTCGGAAAGGAGAAAGTAAATGCAACCTGATTTAATTGTCCAAGCTGGCAATATAAACTATACGGGAATTCTTTTGGTAGCGGTTTTAGCGACGTTTGTAATTTTTTTTCTGGCCATTTTGGGGTATTCGATTTTTATTTATTTTAAAAATAGAGACCGCGAGAAAGGTTCAATTGATTCGGTACTTCTTCAAGTTGCAGTTCCCAGAAACAACGAAACAAAGATTGATGTGATGGAGCAACTTTTTGCCAGCCTCTATTCAATTAAGAAGGGCGGTTGGAAACAAAAGTATTCTGTTCAGCCCGCAATTTCTTTTGAGATTGTTGCCAGGCGTGAAGATATTCGTTTTTATGTTTGGGTTCCGAAGAAACTTCAGGATTTGGTTGAAAAACAAATAAACGGGGCATATTCGGAGGCAGAAGTGTTGGAGGTAGATGAATATAACGTTTTTGAAGAAACCGGCAAGGTTGCCTATAAAACACTACAGCTTGGGAAAAATAACTTTTATCCCATAAAAACATTTAAAGATTTGGCAACCGACCCCATGCTTGGAATTACATCGGCACTTGCAAAAATGGGTCCGGGGGATGCGGCGGTGGTTCAAATTATTATTTCTCCGGCAGAAAGCGATTGGCAAAAAGAAGGAGGAAAATTTGTAAGTGATATTAAAAAACAGGAAAGTGATGCAGAAAAAGCCAAATTTTCTACTTCCGGTAAAACGCTGGAAGCTGTTGAATCAAAAATCAGTAGACCGGGTTTTGAGACCTCGATAAGAATTATTGCCATATCAAAAGATGAAGAAACCGCCAAAGGAACGGTGACGAATATAAGCGGAGCATTTTCTCAGTTTTCCGGGGAACTTAACAGTCTCAAGAGTAGAAAAATTAACAAGAAAGCCTCGTTTATGGAGGACTTTTTGTATAGGTATCAGCCGATGTTCAATCTTTTTGGAAATCATACATCGATTCTTAATTCGGAAGAGTTGGCAACCATTTTTCATTTCCCAAATAAACAAGTAACCACACCTCATATTTACTGGCTAAATGCCAAAGCCGCTCCGGCTCCAAGCCAAATTCCTACGGAAGGCCTTTATTTGGGGGTTAGTGCCTATAGGGGAGTTAAAAGACCGGTTCATATAAGTAACGAAGACAGAATGCGCCATATTTATATAATCGGAAAAACCGGTACGGGTAAATCCGAGCTTTTGAAAGACTTGGTCCTTCAGGATATTAAAGAGGGGAAAGGCGTTTGTTTTATGGATCCGCACGGGGATGCTGTTGAGGATATTTTAAAACTCATTCCACCTGAGAGGGCGGAGGATGTTATTTATTTTAATCCAAGTGATACAGAAAGGCCTCTTGGAATGAATCTTCTTGAGGCGAGAACCGAAGACGAAAAACATTTCGCTGCCACATCCGTAATTAACCTTATGTATAAACTCTTTGATCCATATAAAACCGGAATTGTCGGTCCGCGTTTTGAACACGGAGTCAGAAACGCGATGCTTACGGTAATGGCTGAGCCGGGGAATACTTTTGTTGAGGTTATGAGAGCAATGACGGACGCAAGGTATGTTCAGAGTCTTCTTCCCAAAGTTACCGATCCTATTGTGAGAAGATATTGGACGGACCAAATTGCACAAACTTCAGATTTCCACAAATCTGAAGTATTGGATTATACGGTTTCAAAATTCGGACGCTTTGTTACCAATAAACTGATCAGAAACATCATAGGGCAATCTCAAAGCTCTTTTGATATGAGGAAAGTTATGGATGAAGGTAAGATCCTATTAATTAACCTCGCTAGTTTAGGTCTTTGTGTAGCAAACCAGTTTATCGGCCAGGTTGAGGAAGAAGTAAAAAATGCTGTTTTCGGTAATGTGGGAACTATAGTTTCCTTTAGGGTAGGAGTAACTGATGCTAATTACCTTCAACATGAGTTCACACCTACTTTTGGGGAAGACGATCTTCTCAACGTCGAACGCTATCATTCTTACTGTAAAACAATTGTGAATAATGAACCCGTTCCGCCCTTCTCTATGGATATGAGTAAAGATATGGGCAAACAAGAAGCGGCGGAGAATGCGCGGGTAGCCGAAATAATTAAGGAAATGAGCAGACTTAAGTATGGACGTGACATGAAGCTTGTAGAAGCAGAGATCACCAGAAGATCCGGCCTTTAATAAAGATACTTGAGTTTTTGCTTCAAGTATCCTAGTATCGAGTATCAATCTTATGAATATTGGCATTATTGGTAACGGCTATGTAGGTCACGCAACAGGCGCGGGTTTTGCCTCGAACCCGGAAAACAAACTCTTTATCTACGATAAATATAAAGAAAGCCCCAATACCTTGGATGAGGTGGTTGAAAAATCCGACTTTATTTTTATTTGTGTTCCTACTCCTATTTTTTCCGATTATTCGGGAATGGATATGAGCATTGTTGAAGAGGTGGTCAGAGAAGTTGCAGAAAAAATCAAAGTTCCGGGCAAGGTTATTATTATCAAATCAACTTCGCTCCCGGGAACCACAAAAAAGATGACCGAGAAATATTCTCATGTGGATTTTGCGATGAATCCTGAATTTTTGACCCAGAAAAATGCCGACCTCGACTTTATGAAGCCTTATAGAACAGTAATAGGGAGCGAAAAGTCGGAAGTGGGGGAGAAAGTCAAAAATCTTTATGAATCTATTTTACCTGCTGATCAAAAATACATAATAACCGACGCAACGAGTGCTGAAGTAATTAAGTATATGAGTAATCTAATGCTTGCCAGTAAAATACTTTTGGCCAATGAGTTTTACGATCTCTCCCAAAAAGTCGGCGCTAATTATGCCGATGTTCAAAGGGGAGTTGAGGCTGATCCGAGAATCGGAACACATATGGGAGTTCCCGGTCCTGATGGGGACAGGGGATTTGGCGGAGCTTGTTTTCCTAAAGACACTATCGGGATATTGGGACTTGCCAAAAAATTGGAGGTAGATATGTCAGCCCTTCAAGCCGTTTGGGATAAAAACCTAAAAATAAGGAAGAATCGTGATTGGGAAGACATGCCCCAAGCCTT
>LCBU01000004.1 GCA_000997405.1 Candidatus Woesebacteria bacterium GW2011_GWA1_41_7
TGGGGAAATAGAGATTATCGATTACAAAACCGGAGCAACGATTCCGACCCAAAAAGATGTTGATAAAAATTTACAGCTTTCTTTTTATGCATTAGCTGCAAATAAAATTCCGACGGAACCTTTTTTTAAGATTCCTGAAAAAATTAGGTTATCGTTATACTATCTTGATCAACAGCAAAAACTATCAACCGTGCGCAGTATGAAACAGTTGGAAAGTGCTGTGGCTGAAATATCTAAAGTCCGCGAAGAGATAGAAAAGAGTGACTTCAAATGTAGTAACCACATGTTTTGTCAAACCGGTTGCGAATTCTCCCTATTCTGTAAGTCTGACAAATAGGCATCAATAAGCAAATATAATTCATCTTGGAAGCCTAAGCTTGGTATAACATCCGGGATATTCAACCTCATTGCCCCCGAAGGAGTGTTTGAAGTGGGTAAAACCTTTCCAGCTTCTATTAGGAAAGCGGGGATCATAAATTCCCTCGAAGTCAAAAATCTTGTAACCATTCTTTTTAGCCCATAGTATTCCTTGCCAGAGGAGAGAGTATTGGGAGAGGGTAGTGCGACCCTCGTTATTTGTGAATGCTTGCCAATAATAAGTGATATAGTTTGATCTTTCGTGTGAAGAAGTCGTGAAAATCACTCCTCCTATAATTCTGCCAACAATATTGTGCGACGCAAGGAATAGAGAATACGATTGTGGAAAACTTTTTTTTAATTTTATAAGCTGTTCAGTTGATGGTACAAATCTGTTCAATTTAACGGATTTTTTCCATCCCTCCCGAAATATTCTGATTTCGTCGGGGGTCGAATATTCTTTAATATTTAGACCACTTCCCTTTCGAATTGCCTGTCTCGCGTCTTTTTTAAACTTTTTGAGAATGTCTTCTTTAGACTCGGTCAAGTCAATTAGAAGTGTTTTTGACGGTAGGTAGGTATCTTTAGCCAGTTTGAAGCCGGAGGATATTAAATATTTAGCATCCAAGTCGTTTTTTGGCTCGATAATTATTTGAAAAACACCATGTTTTCGGCATAATTTACTTATCGTATCCATTCTGATTTCGTCCGGTCTTTGGATTTTTAACAAAGAACCCAGGAGCGGAAACTTTTTTATGAAATAGCTTATTTCTCCGGTTCTTTCAACTACCCAACCAAGGCTTCTTAAGTATTTCGCGTAAGACAGGGTTTGGCGGATATCAACCATTGTTAAAATCTATTCCTTGAAAGCCCAAGTTTTGCTGAGGTTTTAAGAATCTTCCAGCGTAATTTTTCAGCGAATGTGTATATTTGATAAATAGGTTTATTGACCACCAAGTCCCAAGTTCCCAAAAATTCTATAACCTTTGGATTGTAACCTTCCTTAAATTTAGTGAATCCCTTACCCTCCTCCCTACCCCAAAGGTCAAACGTCTTTAATCCCAAATTTCTTCCAAATTTTATTGCCTCCCACATCATTAGATTATTTGCCATTACCTCTTTGTATTTTTCAGTTGATGCGCCGTATGGGTAATATAAAAAATCATGCCATTTAAAAAGAACCCAGGTTGTAATGATTTCCCCTTGGTAGGTAGCAGTTAAAAGATGGGCAATATTTGCCTCTCTTAATATCTTCCACATAAGCTTATGGTATCTTTCACTGTGGGCAAAAAATGCTTGTCTAAGGGTAGTTTCCCTGGTTAATTCCAGGTATCTGTTAAAGGCTTTATCGGAATTATCTTCTTTTACGACAACCTCTTTTCTTTGAGCAAGCCGGATATTGTAGCGGGTTTTACTTGAAAAACTTTTGAGAAGCTCTTCTTCGGATTTTGTTAAATCAATCCAGAATGTGGTGGGGGTAAAGAATCTTTTACCTGGGACGGAACCGTTGGATTCTACTAAATTGATTAAATTTTCTGATTTTAAGCAGTTGGGCTCGAGTTTAACAAAAACGATATTGTTTTCTTTGGCAATCTTTCTAAGATCCGCCAACATTTCTTGAGTTGGGGTCGGACCTTTTTCAAAGATGGCTAATTTGTAGGAAGTGAGGGGGAGCCTGTGAACGGTAAGAATTCCCCACCTGGTTTCCAGAACTTCGTTCCCCCAGGCTTTTCTGAACTTCCCCCAAAAACTTGTTTGTAGGGGGTGTGTAGCGAACTTATCTAGATCATTCATTTTCGTGTCCCAGGTACTTTTCAATGATATCATCAAATGTTCCCTTAATATCATCAACCGAATCAAGTTTAAAATTATCCACCGGATTTATGTTTTCCCCAACCCCCTCAAGTAAATTTTCCGGGATGTCTGTAATGAATCGTGAAGGTGGGTTACTGATTCTTTCACCGAAATAGAGGCGGGAGTTTGCATAGGTCAAAAAGAGCTGATCTTTTGCGCGGGTAATTCCAACATAGGCAAGACGTCTTTCCTCCTCCATTTGACCGGAATCCATCAGCGATCTGCTGTGTGGAAAAAGCCCCTCTTCCATCCCGACTATAAAAACTATTGGGAATTCCAATCCTTTAGCTGCGTGTAAAGTCATCAAAGTAACGCAGTCTTTTAACTGAGAATTGGGAATTACGCGCTTGTTTGAATCCTGCGATGCCTCAACCAAGGCAACGTTTTCAAGAAATTCATTGATATCCGGAAATTCCGTTGCCACACTTCGAAGTTCCTTCAAATTTTCAAGACGCGTTAAGTTCTCTTCAGTTTCCTTTTGAAAAAGCGCAAGATAATCAGTTTTTTGGATGACGACATCCAAGATATCCAGAGTTGTTAGACCTTCCAAATCGGGGTTTTCTGTTCTAAAATTTTCTAGTTTTTCAAATCTTCTTTTACCTATTTTTTCAATTCTTTTTTTAGAAACGGTATCTTTTGAATTAACAATGTATCTTATAAAACCCAATACATCCTTAATTTCTTTACGGTCGTAGAATTTGACACCACCAACCAGAACATATGGAATTCCGGCGTGAAGAAAGGCTTCTTCCAAAACACGAGACTGGGCATTGGTTCTATATAAAATAGCGATATCGGAGTATTTTACCGAGTTAAGCATTAACTCATTTATTGTGCTTACTACAAAATCTGCTTCATCAAAACCATTTCTGGCGGTATAAAGTTTTATCCTTGAACCTTTTTCTTTTTCAGTCCAAAGTTTAAGAATCGGATGCCCCGTATTTTTCGATATTACCAAGTTGGCAGCGTCCAAAATATTTTGTGTAGAGCGGTAATTCTGTTCGAGATTGACCACCTTAACATTAGGGTAGTCACGCGTTAAATTGTTAATGTTTCGGTAATCTGCTCCGCGCCAGGAGTAAATAGATTGGGATGCGTCACCGACAGCGGTGATGTTATTTCCCTTACCTACTAAAAGCTTTGTCAACGCATACTGAATTTTGTTAGTGTCCTGCCATTCATCTACAAAAATGTGAGTTAACCTATTTTGCCATTTTTGTAAAACCTCCGGAATCTCTTTGAAAAGTGTGACGGTTTTTATGAGTAGATCATCAAAATCAAGTGCCCCAATTTCCTTTAATGCCCTTTCGTACTCAATATAGACCTTCGCTGCTACCTCCTGCCATTCACCTCTGACAAAATTTATATATTCGGCGGGGCTTAACATCTGGTTTTTTGCCTCGCCAATACCGTTTAAAATAGAAGCCGGATTGTATTGGTCAGTTGAGATGTTTAGTCTCTCCATTATTTCCTTGACCTCTTCTTTTTGGTCGCTGTCATCGTAAATTATGAAATTTTTAGGTATGCCGATATGTTCCCCGTCAATTCTTAAAATTTTTGCGCAAAAGGAGTGAAAAGTTCCAGTGGTTGGTGAGTTTCCTTCGGTCAGTTTAAAGATTCTCTCCTTCATTTCGTTTGCCGCTTTGTTGGTAAAGGTCAAAAGTAAAGCGTTTTCAGGTTTTATTAAACCCTTGGAAATGAAATATGCTACACGGTGAGTTAGAACTTTAGTTTTTCCGGAGCCTGCCCCTGCTAATACCATAAGCGGCCCACCGTTATATGTAACCGCCTCTTTTTGTTGTTGGTTTAAACCAGCTATACTAGTAGTGTCTAACATGCTTGATCATTCTACAACACATTCCCGGTCACGGGAACGTGATGCGAGAAATTCCGAGGGAGTTTCTTTCACACAAATTAAAGAGCGACCGGAAAAAGAAATTGATAAAACAAAGGCATCTTTTTGGAAAATAATTCTCTTTGTCTTTTTAGGAGTTTTAATACTAATTATCTTGAGCGTGGGTATCTTATTTTATAAATATCCATTAGTAGCAAAGGCCTTTTACAACTTTGTAGTCCCGTCTACTGACCAGATCACTTCTAAATCGGGGGCGGTGAATATATTAGTAATGGGAAAGTCTGGCGGAATTCATGAGGGGGCAGACCTGACCGACACCATGTTTATCGTATCTATCCCGTTCGAGAAATCAGGAATATCCACAGTTTCAATTCCCAGGGACCTTTGGATTCCGGACTTAAGGGCAAAGATAAATTCTGCTTACTATTGGGGTAAGGAAGGGACAAGTTACTATACAGTTGAAGAAACGGGGGGTGGAATCTCTTTTGCAAAAAAGGTTGCAGGAGAAGTTTCCGGACAGGAAATCCAATATGGTGTTGTCGTTGATTTTTCTGCCTTTAAAGATATTGTCGACTCAATCGGAGGAATAGAGGTAAACGTTGAAAATGGTTTTACGGATAATTTATACCCAATTGAAGGTAAAGAAAATGACACATGTAAAGGCGATGAGGATGACTCCCTTGCGCGAGAAACTTATGCATGTCGTTACGAGGTAATTAGTTTTGAGGCAGGGGTTCAAAAAATGGACGGCCAAACTGCGTTAAAGTTTGTTCGCTCACGCCACGCCGAAGGCGATGAGGGTACTGATATTGCGAGGGAGGCGCGCCAGCAAAAAGTGATTAAGGCAATAAAAGATAAAATTATGTCCGCAAAAGTTTTATTTTCACCAAGTGCTATTTCAAAAATCTTCCTGATTATTGAAAAGTATGTTGAGACGGATGTGGAGTTACCCACCGCAGGGGATTTGGCCCGCCTTGCCTATGATAGTAGTGGCGATATACACCAGAACATTCTCCCCGAGGCTCTTTTAGAGCACCCCCCCACAAGTCCAATTTACGATAATTTGTATGTATTAATCCCCAAGACGGGCAATGGAAAATGGGAAGAAATTCAGAAATGGTTTACCTCTGCCTTCGAAAATAGAAATACCAGCTCTCCTTTATAAGATTAAAAACCCACCCACCCGAATTTATTAATAAAAACCACCCCCCACAAATTAACCAGAATGGAAACTAGCAAAAGTAGCCAGTGGTGCCAAGAAAGTTTTTTTGAGTCAATTGCATTTATGATTAGCAGAAGTAGTAAAGGGTAAAAATCTACTGCGTAGCGATAACCGAATTGAGTAAAACCTGTTCCGCCGTGAATTAGAACAACAAGTGTAATCAGGAAAACCGACAGCCAGGTGAGCATGTTTTCCCTGGACTTTGATGAAGCAAAGAGCGAATAAATAAACACGGGGCTTGTTATGAATATTGAAAGACCTCCCCAGGAGGGTGTTATATAAGGAAATGTGTTTTTGATAATAGGAACGGATAAAAACATAGCCTTAAGGTTAGATCCGATATATGAAAGATCGAAAATCCCTTTTTGATACCAAGGTTCATCTAATACTCCGGGGATAAGGCCGTATCCGGTTTCAAAAACATTTCCAAACCTCAGATAATTGTAGAATGCAAAAGCGATCCCAAAAACAGTCAGCCCGGCCAATATTTTTATATAATTTTTATTAAGGTAGAGAATTATTGGTAAAGCCATAACCACCTGAAGCCTTGACAGGATAGCCAACCCAAAATATAAAGCGACCAACCCCCACCTCCTTTTATTTAAAGATTCGTAAATAGTTAACGACAAAAAAAGGAATGCAGAAACTTGTCCTAAATACCACACAGAACCTGTTGCTGCTAAAAACCAGACAATATTTCCAAATGCCACCAGAAGAAATACCCACAGAGAAACAATTTTCTTTCCTGATCTCTGGTATGCAATAAGTCCCCAGACAAACGCACCCAGCGCTCCCATAATATGAGCCAGAATTTGTTGTTGAAAATTTTGTCCGAAGGCTATGATGAAGGGAATTGATAAAATTGCTGGTGACGGGGGGTAAACCACGGCGAATTTACCCACACCGATTGGTATAAGCTCATTTAGCCAAGGAGGATTGGAAGTTAGGTAGTATTTTCCCTGCAAAAATGCTGCCCCAAGCCTGGTAAAATAATCATAAGGGGTTGTTCCACCTGACGTTGCCAGGTATACCAAGAAGGTGGCAAGGCTAAAGAGCAGTAAAATCAATGGCCAAGGAATTTGCAACTTTAGTTTTTGAAGCATGATTAATTATACATATCTCTTAATCGGCATACTCTTCACCACCTTCATTCCTGGATATCTGGCCACTGAGTTTTTTTTACCTCATCTTCCGCTTTGGAAAAAAATTCCCCTTTATCTTGCTGGTAGTGCGGTGACCTCAACCTTTTTAGCCTTTTTAGTGGGTTTAATTTTTGGACTGAGCAGATTTACTCTTTTGGTGTGTTTTTTGTTTTTGATTGTAGGATTTTTTTATCTAGTTCTTAAGAGAAAACCCGTTAAGTACGGGGAACTAAAAAAAACTCTGCCGATCATTATAATCGGATTGATAATTTACACTGTTTATTTTATTGTCTTGCGCCCGGCAATTTTCAATCTCCATAACAACTATTTTGTAATGAGCGGTCCAAACTGGCAGGATACCGCGATGCATCTTTCAATAGTAGAAAGTATTACGCAAGGTAATTTTCCGCCACAGGCGCCTTATTTTTCCGGCCAGAATTTGAGTTACTACTATTTTTCGGATTTCCATGCTGCGGTTGTAAATACGCTATTCGGTAATTTTTTCCCGGAGGTTTTAACAATACTAAATCCTTTTTGGGCAATGACTTTTTATTTTTCAGTTTTCGCATTAACTTATCAATTAACTAAAAAGAAGATCTTTTCACTTATTTCTGCAATCGGTTCAGTCTTTTATGGCAACCTTGGTTTTGTTGATTTCTTTAAAACTATTCTTGAGCAAAAAGGAAACTACATATCCATGGTTACCAGTAATCCCTTCAACTTTAATTTTGATTATTTACAGATGGTGCCCATGTCTGACTATTTTTTACAAAATAGGCCAATGATGGCAGGGCTCCCCCTGGTAACTTTGATTATATTATTGCTAGTGGACATTAACATTGACCGAAAGAAGCTTGTTGTTGCCGGAGTAATTACAGGAGCACTCCTTAGGTTCCAGATGTTCGGCTTTTTAATTGCTTGGATGTTCTTTGGGATATTGCATCTATTAAAATTATTTTTTAAAGAAGTACGGATTCGCCAGGTTTTGGAAAATTTTTTGGTTTTCTTTCTGCCCTCACTTATAATTGGAATATTTATCATAACCGCTAAGGCCGGAACTAGATCCATGTTTCAGATCTTTTTTGATAGTTTTTCTTGGGGACCTTGGCAAACTCACGAAGTTAGTTGGTATATACGGTTTTTGATTGGCAATCTTGGTATCGGTTTTATAATCTACATATTTAGTCTTTTCTTAAAGACCACCAGAAAGAACATATATACACTTTCTATTGCCTTACTATCTCTTTTATTGCTAACGATACCTCTTATCATGAAATTTACATTATATGAATTCGACATGCTTAAGTTTTATTATTATTTGATCCCGTTAATTTGTGTTCTTTTGGGCATTTATTTTGCAAGCTCCAAGCACAAAAGGATGTCAGTTATTATTTTTGTAATTTTAATATTTTCATCTTCAATCACCTCATTTAATTTGATGGCTCATTCATATTTAAACAAAAGCAGTGGGTATTCATACCCGGATTACGAATCCGGAATGTGGGTTAGGTCCAATACTCCACAAAAGACAGTTTTTGTAACTGTTCCTTCGGTACATTCTTCCCCAACTGATATAGGGGGACGTCTTCGTATTATTTCGTATATCAATTGGCCGTACTCGCACGGATTTGATTTAGGTCAGGACAATGTCTTTTCAAGAGTTAACGACGTAACAAAAGTTTATGAATCTGGCAGTGTATCTCAAATAAAGCTAAAATACGGGGCGAAGTATGTGTTTTTGGGAAACGAAGAAAGATCCCAATTTCCAAACGCAGAAAGTTTATTGGACAAGAATAAGGATCTTGATAAAGTCTACGACAAAAATGGAATAAAAATTTATGAAATTCTTTAGTAAACACAAAAACATTCTTATAATCCTTTCGTTCGCTCTCTTTTTAAGACTCTCTTTATCTTTTTTTGGAACCTTACAATTGGATCAAGGTACTTTTGTTTCCTGGAGTATGGAATTGGCCAGGAATGGATTTAAAGACTTTTACAAAGGCTGGAGTGATTATTTGCCGGGGTATCTATATTTTTTATGGGGATTGGGGAAAATTAACCTTTTAAATATTTTTCCTCAGGTTTTTCTTTACAAAATCCCGGCAATTCTTTCAGATGTGGTCACGGGCTATGTAATTTACGAGATTTTGAAGAAACAAAAAAGTGAGAGGTGGGGCATTCTTGGTGCGATAATTTATATTTTTAATCCGGCCATTATTGCAAACTCAACATTTTGGGGGCAGGTAGACTCTCTGACTGCCCTTGCATCTGTTACAGCAATTTATTTCTTGGATAGTAAATATATATTTTCGGCTGCGATTCTTGCATTTGGAACCTTAATAAAGCCCCAGGTCGCATTCATTTTGCCGGTGATTTTAATGATGATGCTTAAGAATAAATGGGGGCTTTTAAAAGCTACAAAATATCTTTTGACCGGGCTTTTTGTTTTTATTCTTGGGTTCATACCGTTTACACAAGGGAACCTGCCTCAGTTTGTTTTGACCAGATTAAATATTTCTGCCGGCCAATATCCGTATACATCAGTAAACGCTTTCAACTTTTGGGGACTTTCCGGATTCTGGAAACCTGACAATGTTTACTTTCAGTTTAGCGGTTACATTATGATTATTGCCGCAACAATAATTCTTTGTATTAGGCGTGCAAAGAAAAAACTTTCACCTTACTTCTTGATAACATTCGTCTTTGCTGCAAGTTTTATGTTTTTTACCAGAATGCATGAGAGACACCTGCTTCCGGTTTTTGCTCCTCTCGCCATTGCGGTAGGTGATAACCCAATTTTTCTGCTTCCTTATATAAGTTTTTCGTTAATTTATGTTATGAACTTAGTCTATTCTCATTTCTGGGTTTCCAATAATTTTGTTCAAATTCTTCCGGATCTATTAATACAGTTTTTAATTGTTTTGGGAATTTCCCTAACGGTTTACGTTTTTTACTTGATTTTAATAGACAGAAAAACATCATGGGAAAAAGCACTTTTGCTGATAAGGAGATCAATAATAAAAATGAAGAGCAAAAAAAGTTTATCCGTAAAACTACCGGACATAAAACTTACGAAAAAAAGATCTAAAACCTATCTCTACCTGATTTTGGCATTCGCCTTTTTGACGCGCATTATTAATTTAGGTAACCCCCCAACAACATATTTTGACGAGGTCTATCACGCCTTCACTGCAAAGGTAATGATGGGCGAAGAAGCCACAAAAGCCTGGGAATGGTGGAACACCCCTCCGCAAGGTTTTGCTTACGAATGGACGCACCCCCCTTTTGCCAAATTGGGAATGGCGTTGGGAATGTCAATCTTCGGTCAAAACCCATTCGGATGGAGAATTCCTGGAGCAATTTTAGGAGTGGGGTCGGTCCTGTTGGTTTATCTACTTGCAAAGAAAATACTTAAAGATGAGGTAGTGGGCCTTATTTCTGCTGCTGTTTTTTCTTTGGACGGTCTGCCTTTGGTAATGAGTAGAATCGGAATGAATGATAGCTATATTCTTTTCTTTTCATTACTATCGATTTATTTTTTCTTAAAAGAGAAAGATCTTTTTTCAGCTGTCTCGTTTGGACTGGCGCTGTCTTCAAAGTGGTCTGCACTTTGGGCAGTACCAATCATATTTGTTTTATGGCTCAAAAGAACAAATAAATTTAGGCCTTCAATTTTGTGGTTTGCCTTACTACCGTTTACGATTTACTTATTATCCTACTTACCAATGTTTACAACTGGACACAATCTGACGATTTGGTGGGGTATGCAGAAACAGATGTGGTGGTACCACACAGGCCTCGATGCAACACATCCGTATACGTCTCAATGGTGGACATGGCCGCTTTTAATCAGGCCGATATACCTCTATACCAGTTCTGAGATAGGAGGCTATGTTTCAAGAATATATGCCATGGGAAACCCTTTTGTTTTCTGGTTTGGAATAGCCTACGTCGCCATATGTGCAGTATTTTCCTATCTGGAAAGAAACAAAAAACTTGGTTTGATAGTTTTTTGTTACCTGATATTTTTTGCTCCCTGGGCAGCTTCGCCCAGAATAATGTTTTTGTATCACTACCTACCTTCAATTCCTTTTATGGCAATTGCTACCGGTTATGTTTTAAGGCGAACTCCAAAATTAATTTTTACCTATTTGTTTATCAGTTTCTTGACTTTTGTCTATTTCTATCCGCACTGGGTTGGTTTAAATATTCCGCTTTGGTTGGATAAAAGTTACTACTGGGTAAGTAGTTGGAGATAACTTAATTCCTAAGCCGGAGCCAGGTAGAATCCCCCTTTAATTATTGCGTAAACCAAAATTCCCAAAAAGACAATTGTTATTAAAAAGTAGAAAATAGACCACTTTCCTGATTTTGGAAAGAATTTATCAAAAGGGTAATACGAATAAATCTCAGGTTTTAACTTCTTGAGCGAGTAGCTGGTAATCCAGTAAACAAAGTAGAAAATAACAATGGAGATAACGACAAAAACAATCTTATATAAGTAAGTTTTAACGAAATCTATCCCTGGAGTTAGTGAAGAGAAGATTTTATTCACAAGAGGATTAGAGTACCAATAATATGGCACCAAGGATTATGAGTATTCCAAATCCGGCTCCGAAAAGCGTTGGCCAACTTGTGCCGGACACTGGAAGCGCCGCTTCTGTAGGTGTTGGAACAGCTGTAACTCTAGGAGTACCTGCCACCGTCGCAGTTGCAGTAGGTGTAGCCGTAGGAGTGGTTGAAGCCGGTGTTGCAGTGGCTGTGGCTGTTGCAGTAGCCGTAGGAGTAGCCGTGGGTGTTATTCTCGGGGTCGCAGATGCCGTAGCAGTTGCAGTAGCAGTAGCCGTGGGTGTTGTGACTGAAATCGTAAAGGATAGGGAGCAATTATTTGTTGAGGTGGTAACGTTTTCTGCTTTCGGAAAACTACTTGGAACATTTGGTGCCACTGATTCCTGACGGAGTTGATACAGTCTGAAAGCTGTAAAAATAGCAATACCCGCAAGGACAATGGTCGAAAGTATTATCAAAGTTGTTCCCAATTTACCAATAGGTTTTTTCATTTTATTTAAAACCACCCCAATGTCTGGTGGTGAATGCTTCCAGATACTGTAAAGGTTGCTGTTCCAGCAGCCTCTGTTGTATTCCCTGAAATTGCAGAAACAGTATCGTAGTTATTCAAATTTTCTGTTATTTTCTTTATGACCTTATTGAGACTAGACAAAATCCATCTGTCTAAAACATTATTGGACTTGTTATTTTTCTCAGGTGTCCATTTATCCAAAAGTGCATAGCTTATAAAAAAATTATATATATTCCATAAGGTAAGAATTAATCCTTTAAGCTGATTCCTGTATTGCTCTTCGGATATCAAAATATCTTCTCCATGCATAACCGGACTACCCATAAGATATAGTCTTAAAGCATCTCCCCCATATTCAAGAAGAAGTTTCTTGGGATCAGGGTAATTGCCATAGTTTTTGCTCATTTTTCTTCCATCTGTCCCTAGGATTACACCCTCGACAACAACATTCTTAAAAGCATTTGATTTATACAAAGCGCCTCCT
>LCBU01000005.1 GCA_000997405.1 Candidatus Woesebacteria bacterium GW2011_GWA1_41_7
CCGAGAAATTAGATGCAGCGATCGTTCCTTCTACTGAAAGATTGGCCAAGCCCGTACTACTATTTGTTATCGTCAATGTTCTATCTAATGCATTATTAAAATCCAATGTTAACGCAGCGCCCGTTAAAGGAATGTTTATGTCTGAAATTGTTAAATCGCTAAATGTCCAGGCACCGGAAATGGACTGTATTTGATCAGATCTCGTGATTTTGGAGTTAGTGTAATCAATTGATATGTTTCCTTCACCTGCCGGGGAATTAGTTATATCAAAATCCGCAGCCAAGAAGTCAATTACCGTTGCTGTGGTAACTATGTCTGAGTCCCCTATTTGAATCGTTGATATTCCCCCGCCAGCGCCCGTATCGTCGGATCCACAGGTTAAAACACCTCCCGCGGTTTCCAAAGCAGAGCAGTTGGCAAATGAAGAATCAAAGAAGCTAATCCCGGTTCCGCTACTCCCAGCTTTGATTACCAAAGTATCTCCGTTTGCATCACCCAGGGTTGTATTTCCGGAGGAATTTAATGTTGTAAATGCTCCTGTAGAAGCTGAATTTCCACCAATGGCCACACTATTAATAGTGCCTCCTGTAACTTGGCCACCTGTAATAAAGACGTTACCGGCAGATTGGGTTGCTATTGTACCCAAACCTGATACGTCACCTGTTGCAATCGCCAGCAAAGTTTTGACTTGTGATGCTGTGAGTGCAATTGGTGTTGCTGCTCCACCGGTATTGTTTCCAATTATTGAGTTTGCTGCCAAGTTGGCCATCTTTGACAAACTTACTTTGGCACTTCCAATGGTGGTTGCACCTGTATTGTCAATTGTCACGTCTCCTGTCATTGATACACCTGTGGCTACTCCTGAACCATTACCGACAAATATATTGGCGCTGGTTAAACCTGTACCAAGCTTGCCTGACAAAGCAGTATTCAAGTCAGTCTGGTCAGAAAGAGTTCCTGTAATTGCTCCCCAGGCAACACCTGAGGAGTTTGTAATCCAGGAAAGTGTGCTTCCATTGGTCGATAAAACCTTGCCACTTTGTCCTGTCTGATCAGGGAGAACTTTGGTTGGTGATAATGCTGTGATCCATGTGGGATTGTCATACGAGCCTGTTGTATAAACTCCACTAGAAACTGTTCCTGCATTTCCTGTTACTGAGCCGGATATTGGGTTAGTGACCGTAAGGTTTGTTAACGTTCCGATTGAAGTAAGTGAAGACAGGGTTGAAACATCAGTTGCAACCAGTGTTTTCGTTCCTGTTGGAAGTGTGTAAATTCCGGTATCGTCTGCTGCATTCAAATTCATTGACTTTTGAACCGTTAAAGTCTTGCCGCCGGTTACACTTAAACCTGTAACACTGCTTGCGCTGGTTGCTGAAGTGGCCGATGTTGCTGAAGTGGCCGTGGCTGCATTTCCTGAAATGTTAATGGAATATGTACCTGCATTTATCTTTGAGGAAAAGTCACCAGCAGTTAAGTGGGATGCTGTGAGTCCCGAAATCCATGAAGGATTTGAATATGAACCTGTTGTCAAAACGACATTGCCTGTGGTGACTCCATTGACTGCGGTCGATGATAGCGACCCCCCTGATATAGTTGCGCCATTTATCGTTGAGAGACCGGACACTTGTCCTCCCGTAATAAAAACGTTACTTGCAGATTGAGTTGCAATTGTTCCGAGACCCGCAACATCGCTTGTAGAAATACCTAGCAAAGTTTTGACCTGTGAAGCGGTTAATGCGATTGGCGTGGCAGCCCCACCTGTATTATTTCCAATAATTGAGTTTGCTGCCAGGTTGGCCATTTTAGACAGAGTTATTGCGGCATTAGAAATGGAAGTTGTAAGATTCCCTTGTGTGTTTGTTACATCTCCGGATAGCGCAGGGAAGGAGGATGCCCCCAATACACCGGTAATATTTGATGCTGTCCCGGACGTATTTTGGTTCAATGTCGGAAAGTCTCCCGCCACAGCAATGCTTAATACTCCTGTCGTGGCTGTGTTTTTAACAATGCCGTTTCCAAGAGAGCCTAGAAATTGTGCACCAGAAAGACCCGAATCCGAAGTTCCTTGAACAATAAATTTATTCGACAAAGAAATATTGGAAGATCCGTCAAAATTTGTTCCTGCGATTGTTCTGGGAGTTGCTAAAGTTGTTGCAGTTGATGCGTTTCCGGTTAGAGCACCCGTAAAAGTTGTTGCAGTAACTGATGTTAGGCCGGACAAAGAACCTCCTGTAATAAAGACGTTTCCGGCAGATTGAGTGGCAATTGTTCCTAATCCCGATACGTCTGAAGAGGATATTCCAAGTAAAGTTTTAACCTGGGAGGCTGTTAAGGCAATTGGTGTTGCAGCACTACCGGTATTATTTCCGATAATGGAATTGGCAGCCAGATTGGCCATTTTAGAGAGGGTTATTGCTCCGCTTCCTATGGTTGTACTAATTGAAGTGGCACCACTCCCTGATACATCCCCACTAAGTGTCACAACCTGATTAGCAGTTAAGTAGCCTGAATTATTAGTCCACTGGGAAATATTAGCTGAAGTAAAATTACTTACAGTAAGTCCCGAAATGGTGTTACTGCCGGCGGCGATGGTTTTATTGGTCAAAATGTCACTGGTGTTCCTTCCAACCAATGTGTCTGTGGAGGTTGGAAGCGTTATTACGCCGGTATTACTGATTGATGAGATCGCAGGAGCTGCACTAAAAATCCAAGATCCCGAAATTGATTCGTTTTGATCGCTTCTGACTATTTTAGAGTTTGTGTAATCAATTGACAAATTTCCCTCTCCCGATGGTAAATTTATTAAATCGAAATCACTCCCTAAGAAATCTATTGTCGTTGCCGAAGAAACCACGGTCGAGTCATTTATTTGTAGAGTTGAAATCCCTCCCCCAACGCCTCCTGCGTCAGTGGAACAAATCCAAGAAGAACCGTCCCATTTTAATATTTCGTCTACTGAACAAGTTGTTACAAGTGAAATGCCACCCGACCCCACTTCCAGCCCTCCTCCGGCGACAGATAAAACTGACAGAGATACTGCATCCGAAGTCCCGCCGCGAACCAAACCATCGCCGGCAGTAACGCTTACGATTGTCCCTCCCCCACCACCTCCACAACTACTCCATTCAAATTTGCCTGTTCCAGAATCGTAAGTTAAGCAATTTCCATCGGACGCCGAATTTGCCGACGAAAGCTTTGACACGGTTACTGCACCATCGACAATCTTACCGGTACCTACATCCCCGTCTTTAAGACTAATATTAATACCGGTTAGGTCGAGAGAAAGCTCTGCAACATTATCGACGGTGTTTACCGTAAGTTCTGAACTACTGCTTTTAACACCCTTAATTCCATCTACAATGGCTCCCGGAATTTGATAAATTTCTCCGTTAGCAATGGACTGAGCCACGTTTTGAATATAATTTACAGCAGTCTGGATGGGGGTAGATGAAACATTACCATCAGACACAGTTCCTGCAAAGACCCAAGTACCTGTATCGTTGTTAAAAATAGGCTTATTAAAGCCCGTCGGTTGATAATCGGAAATTCCTAAAATATGGGCACCTCCTGCTATGCCCGAAACAGATCGTGAAAGCGAAATTGCATTTTTTGCGATGGTGCTTTCAACTTCAGTAGTTTTTTGTGCACCTGTTTTGACGATTACATTTGTAATCCTTCCTCCTTCATCAACAGTTCCTGCAATCAAAAATCCGCTATCATAAGTTTGACCAACAAAATTTCCAATTAACCTTCCATCTTGAACTTTACCCTGATGTATTTTGATAGCGTAAGATGTGTTTTCATCTAAAATTAAATTAGCAATCATCCTGTCGACAAATTGGGCGGTTGTCACCCTTCCGTCCTTCAAATAAAAGGGGCTAATACTATCCCCGGGAAAGTAATTTATTACCTGGTCACCTGATAAAAATGAGATATTTACATTGTTAACAAACCGGGTTCCCGCATCACCCACCTCGCCATCAACAAATTTATATACAGAAAATGAGCCTTCAGGTAAAACGACCGTGCCAACAACCAGATCGTCAAAAAACGAATTTTCCACTTTTTTCTCATCCAAATACCCGAGTTGTTCCTCAACATTTTTGACCAGTTTATTTACATCTGTGGTGGAGGTCTTATTGTTTCTAACAACATTCAATATATAGCCTCCCCCAAGAACCACCACTGAGGAAACTGTCAGAGCCAGCATGGCAATGAGGGATGCAATTCCTGCTTGGTGCTTATTTAGATATGTATTATTAATTGATTTCAATTCTTCTATTTACTCCTTCTGTCCTTAAATAAACTGCAAATATCAGGCTTCCGGTAGTGAACATCATAAAGAACAAAAAGATCCCAAAACCCATAGAACTATATGTTTTCATCGCCATTGATCGTGGTTTGGTAACAAAAACTTTCCAGCCATACTCTTCTACTTCTTTGGAGGCTCTAAACTCCAGAATTCCGTCACTGTTGTAATCAACTGTCAACCCCACCCTTCTTGCTGAAGTATCCCCGGATTTTTCCGATAAGGCGGAAGTTATGGTTTTCTGAAGCCCCGGGTTGAGAACGTAATTACCTTGCGAATCGACCAATGACAACATTCCTGTCTCATCCGAACCCGCCCTTTTTAATTGCTTTTGAAGCTCCAGAAGGTTTACAGAAGCTATGGCCACACCCAAAAATTTATCGTTATTGTCAAATATGGGAGAGGATATCAGAACTGAAGGACTTACTCCCGAAGATTTTGGTTGAATCAATCCGGATATATAAATATCTCCAGTTACCGCCGGTTGAATAAAGTGATCCCTGTCGGAAAGATCTACATTTTGACTCTGTAAGTAGAAAGGATATGTATCAAGAACTTTTCCGTGATTATCCGTAACAATTACACGCGCAAAGAAATTATTTGATAATAGGAACATCTTCTTCAGCTCCCTATCTAAATCCCCCACAGCTCCGCCCTCACTTAGTGCATTGGCAAGATCACCCGATTCAACAGAAGTTTTGAGAATGGATATATTCCTATCAATGAAATCTTTGGTTATCACGGAAGCGGTCTCCGCTTCGTTTTCCATTTCCGCTAAAACAGATCTTTGCAAAGAAACGTGTATCGCCCTCAAAATAAGTGACCCCGTGAGAAAAATCACCACTAGCCAGACAAAACCTATTGCAGATTCTTTCTTGTTTCTATTTCTGAAAAAATCAAATCGATCAGTCACCGGAAATATCATGGAAAAACTTCCTAAAATAATTCCAAAGACCGCACTCCCCCAGAAACCACCAGTAAAAGATAAAATTGCATAAACAAAAGAGGTTATACCGACTATTACAGCAATTAACCTAATAAACACAATATTTTTTCTGTAAGCCAAATAACTGGAAAGCAGAACCAAACCAAAAAAGATCATCCAAATAAATATGTAAGTGTTTTTGGAAAAAGCCGTAATAGCGCTTATGTTGAGAGCTCTCAATGATTCCGGCGATAAGATATAGGCCACACCAACTAAGAAGCATAAAACATTTATGAAGATCAGATAACGCGAATAACTACTTATTTTTTTGAGGGCGGACATAAGAAGTATTAGCGATAGAGACAAATATCCAAAAGCTACGACATAATTCTGAAAAACAAATATCCCCGTTAAAATCAAATACAAAACCCCAATGATTATATCCAGTGATGAGCGCCTATTGTTTTTACCTATGTTAAATATATCAAAGCCCAGTAGAAGTATTCCGGATATCAAAAGCAGTACACAAATAACGTCTACGAATGGTGCAATCCCCGCCAAGTTTGCATTCGTAAAAAAATATATCGGATAGATAAATTGGGACAGGCCGATTCCGATAGATAAGAAGCCTATAAACCAATCAAAAACACCGGGAAATTCTTGGCCCTGGTCAAAAGAAGTCACTTTCATTTTCTGAGGATTTCCCCCTCTTTCCTGAAGAAGTTTATCAACCTCACTGGCCGGAATCCTAAATCTACCCTCAGTACCCAACCTCACTGCCTTTATGCTGCCGTCATCCAAATATTTATAAACAGTGTTCGTAGAAAAACCTAGAAGTTCGGCTACTTCTTTGACGGTGTAGATTGATTTGGGCATTTTTGGGTAGTCTCGTGCGTGTCTTTACAAGTCGTCTGGCTCGTTTTTACAAGTTCGTGTAATTATTCACAACTCTAAATACTATTATTAAAAGTATTGAGCCTGGTGTCAAGGCCATTTTTGTAAAAACGCGAGGCTAGAAAATGTTATAATCTATCAGATTCGGTATTTGGGCCGTTAGTATAGTGGTAGTACATACCCTTCGCATGGGTAAGACACCGTTTCGATTACGGTACGGTCCACTCGCAACGCTCGCGAACCTCCCTCATCGATAGTGCTCGGGAATAAAACTGTGCACGGCGATTACGGTACGGTCCACTCGCAGAAAGCTTTACTTTAAATAACCCAGAGGATTAACCCGAACCCCATTTAAGTATATCTCGAAATGTAAATGCGGACCCGTCGATCTACCTGTATTGCCCACTTTTCCTACAGCCGCTCCCCTGCCTATGGTTTGCCCGGAGATAACCATTATCTGCGATAGATGCGCATAGCGTGTCTTATAACCGTTTCCATGGTCAACAAGGACCATATAACCATAACCTGACGCATCCCAACCTGCATAGATAACACGACCGCTATCGGCAGCAACTACCGGAGGCAGAGACCGATTGGCAATATCAAGTCCGGGGTGATACCAGGAAAATCTCTGGGTGATAGTACCTTGTGTAGGCCATACAAATTGACCTGATGCGGTAACCGTTCCGGCATTTGGAGTCATCTGTCTCTGCCTTGGAGTGGCGGAAACTACAGGCATTACACCTTCAGGAACAATTATGGTTTGTCCTATTGCCAGTTCAAATGTCTCATCGTTTGTAAACGTATTAAACGGAAAATCAACTATTGCCTGAACGTCGGCATCGTATTTTTTCGCAATTGAGTAGACCGTGTCACCCTTTACCACCGTATGAGCAACTCCCGTCATCGGCAAGATTTTAAGCGTTTTCCCAACTTTAATCGTATCTCTTGTCAAATCATTTTCCCACCTGATGGTGTCTGCAGAGATACCGAATTTGTCGGCAATCAAAGTAACCGTATCCCCACTTTGAACTTCATAATCAATAATACTATCCCTTACTTTACTAGATATCTGTGTATCAATTCCTGGATCATCGGTAGACGCTGAAAGCACTGAGGGGGCAGCTGAAATTTCCCAAGGGTTAACTGCTTTACCTGGAAATTCCTGTGCGATAAGTGGTGCCAGCATTACACCTAAAGTTGTAATTGCTGCCATACCGGAGTGACTTAGAGTCCTGGAGAGTTTTCCCCTTTTCCTATAAAGAGCAGTAACAACTACTCCTTTTCTTTCTTCAAGTTTCAGAAAACTGATGTGCAAACTTTTTAAAATAAAATTTGCAAGTTCAAAAAAGAAGGTCTTAATTTCTTCCCAAACCTCAAGAATAAATTCCAAATTTTTTTCCATCCTTTTTTAGCTAGTCTTGATAATACCGTATGAAAACTATTGAAGCAAACTTTGGGGGGGTTCAAAAAAATTACCCGTTACGCTGTTTTGAGGGATTCTAAAAATTCGTCGTTTGTTTCGTATTTAACAAGCTTGTCGGTAAGCGTCAAGGTCTTTTCGTCATCGTTCATCAAGTCAACCATTCTTCGAAGAGTATTTACTTTTCTAAGTTTCTCCATTCCGAAAAGAAGTTCGTCCTGGCGGGTTCCGGAACGTGTTATATCGATTGACGGGAAAATTCTTTTATCGGCAAGTTTTCTGTCCAAATGCAGTTCCATATTTCCGGTACCTTTAAACTCTTCGTATATTAGATCATCCATGCGGGATCCGGTATCAACAAGACATGTTCCGATAATTGTCAAAGACCCCCCACCCTCAATGTTTCTGGCAGCACCAAAGAATTTCTTTGCCGGGAAAAGTGCCATCGGATCAAAACCTCCCGAAAGAGTACGTCCGCTGGTGGGAAGAGCCAAATTATAAGCCCTTGCCATACGTGTGATTGAGTCAAGAACAATAACGACATGATGTCCCATTTCGACAAGGCGTCTTGCGCGCTCCAGGGCCAACTCACCTACTCTGGTCTGGTCTTGTGGAGCCTCATCAAAGTTACTGGCTGCCACTTCTCCAAGACCACCTGAAACATCTTCCATTGTTCGAATAATGTCTGTTACTTCCTCAGGACGCTCCCCAATAAGAACTGCCATTATGTGCACCGGTCGAGGCTTGCCGTTTACTTCATGTACTTTTCCTTTTTCCGGAAAATTACTTGCAATGCCTTTAATAATGTCTTTTACAAGCCATGTCTTACCTGCCTTTGGAGGAGAAACGATAAGCGCTCGCTGTCCGAATCCGATTGGAGCAATCAAATCTATCATTCTGGTAGTTAATGTATCTTTATCGGTCGAAAGGATAATCTGTGCATCAGGATACACGGCTGTCATGTCATCGAAATATGGCCTTTGGCCGACTGATTCGACGGTTTCACCATTTATTTTCTCGACTTTCAAAAGACCCCAATATCTTTCATTCTCCTTGGGTCGTCTTGCTTGACCGGAGATGACATCCCCCACTCTAAGATTAAAGCGTCTGATTTGAGATGCGGAAATATAAATATCATGATCGCTCGGAGCAAACCTAACAGGCCTTAAAAGACCCGATCCCTCATTGGCAATATCCAAAACCCCGGAAACCATTTCCGTAGGTAGACCTGCATCCGGGATAAGTCTGTCATCGACTACCAGAGGATTTGGTGTAACTTCTGTCATGGCAACACCGCTTGAAGCTTCTCCAGTACTTTCCGCAACAGCAGAAATCTCCCCGCCTTTTTCAGGGGAGCCAACCAAAGACTGTATGTCTTCACTTTCGTTATCTTGAATTTTACTAACAGATTTTCTTGGCATGTGCTTAGAATTTACAATAATCTAGAATCTTGAATCATGAATTACGGAAACCGGGCAAACTCGAAGTTCAAGTCTTAGTATAGACCAAAATCGGGTCATGTCAACACCGGAAGGGACTTTCTTGGTGCGGGAGGGTAACTAGGTTTGTTTTTTGAAGGCAAGCCTTCTCTCAAACAAATGTTGTTACGACCCCCCGCACCGTTTGCGCTATTTTAAGCACCAATTTAATGTCAGTTTTCAACACTAAAATGATTAAGCGCTAGGTTTGTTTCTGGCTGGAGATTGACGTTTTAGTCAACTTTCTTGCGGCGATCGGGGTCGCGCATTTGCTTATACATTTCATCCGCAACTTCAGCGTCATAATACTTCAACGCTTTCAGAAGCGTGGAATGGCCCATGGCATCGGTGCTGTCTGAATAATCAAAGATGTCCATGAACTCACCCTGGTCAAGGTTTACACCCCAACCGGGATGTGCGAAATGTTGTGCAATGCGTAATCCCGAGATGCGTGCCGGATTGGAACGGATTCCACCCGGAAAGTCCACCACACGGCGAGATAAAGCTTGTTCGGAATTGTCTACCGAAGAACGCACAGCCCGCGGTTTGAGCTCGTACTCATTCTCATCAGAGAAAACTTGTTCCATCTGAATGCGAACTTTGTAGCGCCCATCCTGGGGATCGAGACGTACTTCGACAAACACATCGCCGATTTTATCGCGTCCAGCGCTGTTTTCGATCAACATCAAACTCCGGAACTTACTCCCATCCGAGAGCTTTGTCTTTTCGATCAGCGTTGAGCGATAGAACTTTCCTTCAGCCATTACCGTGACGTGGTTCTCTGCCACAAGGTGCCCATCTTCAAGACGAATGCCCTGAAATTTGGTGCTCCATGTGCAGCCAGTGTATTGGACCCCTTCACTCTCAAGATGTTTAAGTAAATACTCGAGGGTTTTAAGGTCCGGTGTAAATGTGCTTTTGTCGTCCATCTATCCTCCTAGCTATAAGTTGGAATTGGTTCGACAGCCATAACAAACCTACTGTAAGAATATCACATTTGAGGCTAAAAGTCAAGTTATAGGATGTTTTCCAGCTGGGAAACATCCTCGTCGTCAAGCCGACGTAGGATAGTTTTAATGCCTTTTCAGCACCAAAATAAGTAGTGTCAGGGCACCGACCAAGAGCCCTCCCCACTCCAAAAATTGGGGCCAATAAAGAACATAAAATGTTAATGGCTGATGATTGATGGCTTGGCCATTATTCATTAACCATTGATCATTAATAACCCATCCGTTTGCCCAGGAGTTAACTTTAATGTGATCAAAAGTCTTAAATTTATTACTCTTGGCAGTAAAAGCAACCCACCCTTTCTCATATCCCTGATTAAGCTCAAGAAGACCCTCCCCTTCCGCTTTAACTTTGTAAACAAGATCTCCGTATTTTTTTACCTCCAAAATCTTTAAGTTGTTTTGAATCTTCACGGGCATACTCCCCGAACCCACACTAAATTCAGACAGTTTACTGTAATCAACAGGTACAAATTCAACGCCTGTGAGGATGTTTTCGGAGGACATTCTGCCAAACGATCTTGTTTCAAAATTGAGAGTATACCCTTGCCCTTCGATCTCCCTGGGATAAATAAAATATGTCTCGTCAAAATTTCCGACCGGAAGCGTTTCTTCAATATACGGTTGTCCCGTAACCGAATCAAAAAGGTAAATCTTAAGACCCCTTCCCTCATGATTTTCTCCCGTGACATGAAGTACGTATGCTTGCGAGTAATTTAAATCAGGAAAACTGATATAGTCGCAGGAAACTCCTCCACCTGAGGCTTTATATAAAACCCCGGAAGCTGTAATTTCCTTGGAAACACTCCCAAGACTTCTAAGATCACAGTTGTATGCTTTGTCAAAACCCTGATTTATCGAAAGATCCGCATGGGCTGAACCGGTTGCCGGAAGTTCAAACGACACATCAAACGAGGCACTTCTAAATTTAACATTTCCGTTTTCCAGGCTAATTTCTACCCCTGACCTTTTATCTAAACCTATAAAAGGATACTTTAAACCCCCTCCGGCTACATAGTCCCCATTTCCCAGATAGATAGGGTCTACCAGCGAGTAGGATAGGTCTACGGCCACCTGAGAGTACTCCTCGGGGATTGTAAACATTTCATTATTAAAACCTGTGTCGTATACGGTCAAAAAACCAAATTTTGCGACTTCACCCCAACCAAATTTCTCTGCAATAGCCTTAATTTCAGGTATTTTTAAAACAGCGTCGGATCCGCCGGCATTAGTCATGGACTCATCAAGAAGCAAATATTTTACTTGATATTTTTTAAGCGTTGCTGCAAAAGCCCGGTCACCATTCGCATACAATGCAAAAGAACTCTGTGTGTAAAAATCTTCGTTGGCACTGTTCCATCTGTCAAAATCCCTATAAAGAAGCGGGTTTGGAATTCCGTAAGTCAAAAATCCTGAACCCTCATATCCCCAACTCCTGTAATCCCAACCGTATTTTGTGTTAATAGGCATCAAGGCAACCCGTCCTTCGGGGTTTTTCTCAAACCAGCTAAAAAGTTCCTGGTATTCACCGGGCAAACTAACTCTTACATTTGAACCAATAAGCCCTCCTTTAAAAACCGGTAAAGAAAAATAGAAAAGA
>LCBU01000006.1 GCA_000997405.1 Candidatus Woesebacteria bacterium GW2011_GWA1_41_7
TTAATTGTTTCATATACAGCGTCGGTTGTTTCTGAGCCAATGAGAGTATATATTGTTACAGCAACTCAACACACCACTGATTTTTATGTGGACGGATTACAAATAGAACTTAATGGTTCTGCTACTACTTATTGCGATGGAGCGCAAGGTTTGCTTTATTCTTGGGATGGGGCTTCTCATGCTTCCTCTAGTAGAAGGAGACCTCCTTTGCGGGTTTTTAGAGGATATACTTTTTATACTGATAGAGATATTTATATCGCTTATGGAAGTGATAGGACATTGACTTCTAGTTCTACCATTGGAAGATTAGTTAGGGCTGGAACTGATTGGTGGAAGTCAGGTTGTAATATTAGAAAAAATATTTCTTTTGTAAACAGATATACAGGTGAAGCCCCCACTGTCTTTGGTGAAATCTGGGGAATCTAGGAGTAAATAACTATGAGTAATCAAGGACAAATTTCGTGGAAAACTTTATTTAACCCTCAATTTAACCCGGGAGGTTTAAACGCAGTTAATCTTTCTACAACTTCTAGATTATTTGATAATTTTGAGTCCTACGCAGATAGCACAGCCCTCCAAGTTATTTGGACAACAACTGCTGTAACTAGAACTCTTGAAACAACGGCCCCATTAAGGGGGGCTAAAAGTCTAAAAGGTGTTGTTACAAATGCAACAAATCAGATCAAAGCTGCAATAGATAACTCTATCTTTCAATATCCTTTTCCAAAAAAGTTAAGATATATTTCTTTTAAAGCTACAGTAGACTCTGGAACTGCTAACTTTACTTTCAAAATCTGGGGAAGTGCTGCAGAAGCTACTAATTATAAAGAGTGGACTGTTTCTCCTAAAGATAAATACACAGATACAATTATTGATTTAGATTCAGACAATACGGAATCTTTTCCAGCACCTTCTGCAACTGGAGCTTCTTATGAACCTACAACTATAAATAGGATTTCATTTGAAGATTTAACCAATAGTAGAACATATTATTTTGATGATATAATTTTTTACTATGAGTATCCTCTTGTGGATCTTGTAGGCTTTGGCACTGAACCTCCTATAAATATAGGAACTGCCGGAAGTTTACATGGTAGACTTAACTCAATTCATGCAGATTTAAAAGGTCTTGAGGGACAGACAACTCAATATGCAAAGCAGGGTATTGCTGTTGCTGAAATGGGACAAACTCTTCAGTGGGCATTAGAGCTAAATTCTGATTTTGCACCTCCAACAACTACTGAAATTGTTCCCGGAACTTATGATATAGAAATCAAGAAAGACGGCTTCTTTACCTGGTACAAACGCATGACCATAGAAAAAGAAATAGTAACCCAAGCTAACGTATCGCTTTTTAAAACCGCGCCTTCCCTATCCCCTGCAACGTTATCCGGAGCAACCAACGTAGTAATGTCTGAAGACGGAAGTAAAATCGTTTACAGTGTCCTTCCTTCGAGGGACTTATCAGACGATAAGACCGGTCTTTGGATACTTGACACTTTCAGTCTACCTCTAGGGTTCAATTCAGGATCGAAAAGAATTGCTGACGGGGACATGACAGATGCTACATACATTTTTTCTCCGGATTCAAGACAACTACTATTAACAGTATCGGAAGGCATATTTGTGATAGATACAGGATCATTTATATCCCAAAATCAAAGAGTAAATATATCATCCACCGCAGATGATATTCTTGCCGAATGGAAGTTGACAAAAGAGGAAACCAATCAAAGCCTAATTAGAAACTTACCTCCTACACTTAGTGACGTATTGGCCAGAAAATCATCTGCATTTATTTTTTCACCCGACAGTAACATGATTGCCTATACGGCCAGCGATTCCGCCACACTCCCCGATGATTTAGTAAAACCACTCCCCGGAGCCTCAACTCAAACTCAGCATAGGAACATCGAGCCGGGACACACTTATGTTTATGATATAAAAGAAGACCGTAACTTTTTGATAAGTGATCAGATAGTTACTATTGATAACAACGATAGCCTTGAAGTTCCGGCGCTAAGATGGATGTCTTCAAGCAGACACCTGCTTTGGGCCGGTTCAAGCCAGACTGTCATTATGGATTATGACGGGACAAACAGGCAAGCCATTTACTCGGGATCATATGTGGCACCGTCTGTTTTTCCATTCTCAAACACAACCAAACTCCTCATTTTGACCAATTTAGGCTCCACCGACTCTATTCCGAATCTTTACACTCTAACCGTAAAATAGTCTCAGCTTCGTGATATAATTTCAAAGATAACCGCCCCTGTAGCTCAACGGATAGAGCAGACCCGTCCTAAGGGTAAGATGGAGGTTCAATTCCCTCCAGGGGCACTTATTGACACCGGGGTGTGGTGAATCGGTATCACGCTACGTTCGGGACGTAGAAACACTGGGTTCAATTCCCAGCACCCCGACTCAAGGTGAGGGTTTACTTCCCTACTTCTTCTTTGGAGTAAATCAGAAGGTCTGTCGCACTGTCGTAATCAAAGATTTCATCGCCGTTAAAGATTAAACCCAGTTCTTTTTCAGCGGATTCGCTCGAATCAGAAGCGTGGATAATGTTTTGTGAACCACTCATACCAAAGTCTCCCCTAATTGAACCTGCCTCAGCCTCACGAGCCTTAGTAATGCCTACAATTTTCCTTACCGCTGCAATGGCCTCAACGCCTTCCCAAACCATTGCCACAACAGGCGTCCATTCCATAAAGCTTTTGAGTGTTGCGAAAAATGGCTTATCTTTATGGTGTGAGTACCAATTTTCAAGGATATCGTCCGTCAATCTTATCATTTTGACTCCAACCAGTTTGAGGCCTTTTCTCTCGAAGCGGTGCATAATCTCCCCCACCAAACCCCTTTGGAGACCGTCCGGTTTTATTAAAACTATTGTCCTTTCCATAATATTTGCTTGCAAATGTTATATAAATTCTGTCAGGAATTTATATATTACTTACCTTATCAATTGTACAAATTTCTCTCTATCTTTAAAAGGTCCAATTATGGCTAAATTGATGCGTTCCGGCACAAAAAGTTTCTTTGCCTCCAAATAAATATCGTCAATCGTAACTTTATCTATCATCTTAAATATTTGCTCCGGCGTCATAACTTCGGATTCGAGAAGCTCCTGGCCACCAAAAAAGTCGCTTACGTCCCTGGTATCCTCAAGCGCCAAAGCTAGATGTCCTTTTACAAGCCCTTTAGACTTTTCCAGTTCGGAAACTGATACCTTGTATTTTGCATTTGACACCAAGCCATAGCATTGATCCATCATGACTTTAATTGCCTCGTCGGTCTTTTTTACATTTACACCGGCATATGTCCCGATATAGCCAATTTCCTGATAGCGCTCCATGCTGGTTCTAACTGAATATGCAAGGCCACGTCGTTCCCTGACCTCTATAAACATCCTCGAACTCATTCCTCCCCCCAAGATGGCCGAAAGAAGGCTTTGAGCAAACCTACCCTCGTAGTTTCTACCTTCAGCTGTAAAACCCATGATCAAATGAGCCTGTTCACTTTCTTTGCTCTGCAACTTAAATTCGGGGCTTTTTTGCTTTGATTTAAAATTTATAGATGCTAATTTGGTATCCGCCTTCCGAGGTGTCAAGTTTACAAAATACTTTTCTGCTAATTTAATCGCCGTATCTTCAGTTATCCCCCCTGCGATAGTAATAAGCATGTTTTCCGGATAGTAAAAAGCTTTCCTATAACTTATAAAATCATCCCTGGTAATTCCTTTTACTGTTTTTTCATTTCCGGCAGTATCGCGCCCCAACGGATTCCCATTGAAAACAAGCCCTTCAAAAACATCCCCGATATGCATCATGGGGGTATCCTCGTACATCCTGATTTCTTGGATTATTGTTCCCTTTTCCCTTTCAATCTCTTCCTTTTTAAGTAAAGGGTTTAAAACCATGTCTGAAAGGATGTCTACTGCTTTCTCCAAATTTTGTTTCCCTGCTTTAATGTAAAAATTGGTCCATTCCTTGCTTGTGCCTGCATTGAATTCCCCACCCATCGCATCAACTGCCTCGGAAATGTCTCTTGCAGTCGGACGTTTATTACTACCTTTAAAGACCATGTGTTCGAGGAAGTGGCTTATTCCACCAACTTTTTCATCTTCATTTCTGCTGCCTGTTTTAACCCAGACCGTGACAGTTACGGACTCAAGAGAGGGCATTGGGATTGTCATGATCCGAAGTCCAGATTCCAATTTGTGAAGTTTGTAGTCCATCTCGTGTCTAAAGATTGTAGTTCAGTTTCGGAAAGTCTTCAATACCCACATCTAAACGGGATTACATGCGTTCAGGTGTTTCAATACCCAGAATTTTAAGTCCATTTTTGAGTACTTGCATTACTCCGAAAGCAAGAGCCAGTCTGAACTCTTCATTTTCCGAATCTATTATTTTATGTTTACCATAAAATCCGTTAAATTTTTGCGCCAGACTGTAAAGATAATTACAAAGAAGGTTGGGTGCGTATCTGTCGGCAGAATCCTTAATTATTTCGGGGAATTTAATCAAACTTCTGAGTATGGACAATTCCTCCTCGTTTGGGTTGTTGATAGCTTCAAATTTTTGATCTTTGCCTTTTGCCTTTGCAATAACCGAATTGGCTCTTGCGGCCGTATATTGCAGGTATGGTCCACTATTCCCCTCAAGATTCATCATTTTGTCCCAATCAAAAACAACATTACTTCCCGTCGCGTGCATTAAATCAAAGTATTTTACCGCGCCGATCCCCACACTCTTCCTCAATTTATCAATTTCATCTTTATTTTTAGCTTCACCGGATTTCAGAGCCAGCTTCTCAGCTCTTGCTTCGGCTTCATTTAAAACGTCCTCCAGTTTTACGGTATTTCCCTTTCTGGTTGAAAATTTTTGTCCTTCAGGAGCCAAATATAACCCATGAGCAGTGTGCACCAATAAAACCTCAGGTTTAACCAATTTTAATAGTCTTGCCGCAGCAAAAACTTGCCTGAAATGTAAGTTCTGCTCTACCCCAACTTCATAAATGATAATGTCAGGGTCCCATTTTCTGGTACGAAACTTGATGGTTGCCAAATCGCGGGTCGCGTAAGTGGTTGCTCCGTCTTTTTTTAGAAACATCAATGGGGTTTTAATGCCGTATTGGGATAAATCAATTACCATTGCCCCCTCTTCCCCTGTAATTAAGTGCCTTCTGATGCCGGAATCTCCCACCATCGATCTCATCTCACTCTCGTAGTAGGACTCCCCGAAAGCAAAATCGGTTTTGACTCCCAAAAGATCGTAGACTTTGGCAAACTCTTTGAGGGATATATCTACACATTTTTGCCAAATAGCTTTGGTTTCAGGGTCCCCTGCTTCCAGTTTTTTAAAACATTCTCTTGCCTTTTCTTCAAGTTCAGGATTGTCTTCTGCTTTTTTATGGAACTCAACATAGAGTTTTTCTAAATTTTCTATGGAAAGCTCCTCTGGCTTTTCCGTCTCGATCATACAAATCAATTTTCCAAACTGTGTTCCCCAATCCCCTAAATGGTTATCGCCAACCACTTCATAACCCAAACTTTTATAAAGGTTGTAAAGTGCCTGCCCAATAATAGTTGAACGCAGGTGTCCGATACCAAAAGGTTTGGCAATATTAGGAGATGAATAATCAATTATGACAGTTTTTCCCTTACCTTCATCTGATTTTCCAAAATCTGATTTTGCCATATCAATCTGTTTCAAACCATCAATTAGTACATCCTTTTTTAACCAAAAATTGATAAAACCTGACCCGGCAATTTCCACTCTTTCGATAATGCCCGACAACTTCCCGTCTTTTTTTAATTTCTCAATAATTCTTTCGGCATCTTTCTTTGGGTTTTTTCCTTGAAGTGCAACATTTGAACTATAGTCTCCGAAGGCTTCGTTTTCCGGACATTCTAAATTTACTTTTTCCAGACCGGATGCTCTCTTTATTGCGTCTGTTATTTTTTCTCTTATCATCATGTCGGTATTTTATTTTAACAGTATTTTTCCAAACTTGTTAAATTAAAAATATAATCTAAAAGTATAACCGGCCGTAAATTCATCTAATCCAATATTTTTCCCCGTCGGTAATCAACTCGACATCCCCCATTAGATCGGTCCTATAAATCCTGACATCGTACTTTGCTAACATATCCAAAATGTCAGATTTTGGAAAACCCCAGGGATTTTTGCCAACCGATATTACCGCAACTTCAGGATCAAATGCTTTGAGGAAATTTTCGGTTAGGCCGTTGCTACTGCCATGATGCGGTATTTTGATATAGTCCAGACCATCGGCCCCGCTCAACTTTGATAATTCGTCGGAAACCTCAGGAGGCATGTCTCCTGTAAACATCGCGGAAAAGTTTTTGAAGCTAAGTTTATAAACAATCGAATACAAGTTAGTCCCCGAACCGATTTCGTATTTGACAAGCTTACTCGCCTCTTCTTTTACTGATAGTTTATCTAGTAACTGTTGGCTTGGGCTGATGATATCTAAATATATCAAACCCAACCCCACCTTCATACCTGATATCGGGTTTATGACACGGAGACCCCTACCCCCTACCTCAGAAACTAGCGCTTTATATACTTGAGTGCCAGGATCAACGGGGTTTATTAAGATTTCATCAACTGTGTAATCCTGGAGAACGCTAACAAGACCTGTGGAGTGATCGGAGTCGGGATGTGTCGAAATAACCAGCTCAATCTCGCGATCATAGAATGGCATGTACTTACCTAAGCAAGTCAAAACACTTTTTCCCGGTCCCCCGTCAGTTAAAATTTGTGTCGAGTTATAAGTGATCAGAATCGAATCCCCTTGTCCCACATCACAGGTAATGACATGCAGGTTCCTGTCGGGAAACTGAAATATTACAAGTAAGATTCCGGCAATAACAAGAAGAAGCACTGTAAACACTAATTTCCAATAACGCATATATTTTAGTAAATTCCGTATTTTATATCTTGACCTACGCAAAGAAAGAAACCGTTTTGGCAAAAAACCAGGCCAAGGGATAACATATATATAGTACTACCCTACCCAGAAAGGGCAGAAAAATTCCCAACATTCCTCCCAAGGCTCCTAAAATCATAATATAAGGCACTGTCCAAAGAACCAGTGAGTTAATTAACGGAGAAAGAAGATTGAATCGGCCGAAAGTCACAAATAGTATTGGTGCAACCCCGATTTGAGCAGAAAGTGAAGTCGAGAAACCCTGCTTTAGCCATTTTGGCAGAAAACCAAGAAATTTCGCGATTCTTTTTTCGAAAATCATGATCGAAGCCGTAGAAACGAAAGATAGTATGAATCCCAAGTCAGTTACCCAATCCGGTTCGATCGCCAGCATTATACCTGCCGCAAGTAGTAGGGTTTTCCAGGCAGTGACAAGTCTTCCAGAACTTTGTGCCCAAAAAGCAAGAAGTGACATTATCGCTGCTCTGACAAGAGGGGCATCAAATCCTGAAATAAAGAGATATAAAATAATACTTAATATAACAATAAATATCGATTTTTTTCTCGGCAAATACAAAGCGGATATCGCAAAAACAAAAGAAACAACAAAGGTAACATTGGTTCCGGATGCAACAACCACATGTGCTACTCCCGTATTTTTTACATTTTGCCAAAACTCGGCGGTAAGCGTTTTTTTACTTCCTAAAGTTATTCCGGAGACAAGTCCTGCCATTGGTTGCGGCAAGGTTTGCTGATAGAAATCAATTATCCTTTCCCTTATCCCCGACCCAAAGCCCTCAAAAGCGTCGACAGAAATTAGTTTTGCGTTTCTCAATTTCCCATCATCAACCAACCCATCAACGATAACCCTATCGCCATAATATATTTCAGGAAAAAGCGGCAATGAAACTTTTAACTCCGCAGCGTTAAAAGTTTGATAATTGCCGTAAATCGTAGGATCCGAATAGATTATTGAAGTTACTCGGATGATGTCACCGTTTTGATAAACGGGACGGGTAGAAAAATAACGAAAAGTTATTAAAACAATCAGAAAAATCCAGAGGAAGTATTTCATTTATTAACTCAATATTTTTCAAATTTGGACTTTTTTAGAATTAGTATGTCGTTATGCTATTTTTAATCTTTTCGTATAATGTTTGGGTAATTACCCCGCTCGTAACCAGGTCTTCTGTTTTTGAGTACGGACGGTGTTCAACGATCTTTTGGGCGTAAACAGGGCCAATTCCGGATAAAGAATCCAGCTCGGAAACACTGGCACTATTGATGTTAATAAATTTGTTACTATCGGATGAAAAATTGGATGATATGGTTTGATAACCTCCTCCGCTTTTAGCACTCGAGGATTCCGACTGCTCAGAAAGAGAAATGGCATAGACCTTTTGTCCATCGGTTAATTTGGCTGCTCTATTTAGATATTTTTCCGCCCAAACCCTATCAGCGTCCTCTGAAAATCCACCGGCTGTAATTAATAGGTCATCAATCCGACTTCCGTTTTTTAGTTTATAAACTCCGGGATTTATCACAGCCCCCGATATTTCTGCGGTAATCTCTCCGTCCCCCTCTATACTTTGCGCAGACTGCAATATTTCAACCTTTGTCGATGGTACGCCAAACGACTTCTTAAGAAAGATAAAACCACCACCAATCAAAACCAGACCCAGTAAAATAAGTAAAATGTGATAACGATATTTTTGAAGAAACTCATCGAAATAAAACTTTTGGGGCAAGTCCTCCATATTTTAAAAGGTTATCTAAATAACAAAATTAATTAATTTCCCCGAAACGAAAATTACTTTTTTGATGCCGTGGTTTTTCAACCACTTTGCAACATTTTCGTCTTTTTTAGAAAGCGTCTCTATGTCTTCCTTTTTGGTTGACTGTTTGTTGCTGACCACCAGATGAGATCTCAACTTTCCATTGACTTGAATAATGATTGTTACTGTATCACTACCTATCAAACTATTATCATATTTTGGCCAATTTGCTTTATGGATACTAAATGGCTGGCCCAAAATTTTGACCCATATTTCTTCCGCCAGATGAGGAGCAAAAGGTGCCAGAAGTAAAGCCAAAGATTTTAGAATCGAGGCAGAAAGATTTCGAGTCTTATTATCCTCAAGAGTGTTCATAAGCTCCATAATCGAAGCTATGGCCGTATTGTATTTAAAATTATACATATCCTCCGTCACTTTCTTTACTGTTTGATTGAGCTTGTGGGCCACTTCTTTTGACGGTTGACCATCAGTGATTGAGGCTTCATTAAACAGTTTCCAAAGCCTTGCCACAAACCGCTGCATTCCCTCAATCCCCGAGTCCCTAAAGTCCGGTGAAGCGTCCATCGGCCCCAGAAACATAACATAAAGCCTAAGCGTGTCGGCACCAAATTTAGATACATATTGATCGGGATTGATCACATTTCCCTTGCTTTTGCTCATTTTCACTCCGTCCTTAATCATTAACCCATGCGCAAAAAACTTGGGAAATGGCTCATCAAAATCCAATAGTTTGAGATCGTGTAGCACTTTGGTGACGAACCTTGCGTACATCAAATGAAGAACCGAATGTTCGGCACCTCCAAAATACAGGTCAACAGGAAGCCATCTTTTTGTAATCTCCTTGTCAAAAGGCGCTGATTCAATATTTGAAGAGGGGTATCTTAAAAAGTACCAGCTTGAGTCCACAAACGTATCCATAACGTCCGTTTCGCGAGTGGCATCACCACCACACTTCGGACAGGTAACCTGATAAAACTCCTTATGATTGGCAAGCGGGCCTTTCCCTGTGCCTTCAGGTTTATAGTCTGATATATTTGGCAAAAGCACTGGTAACTCTTTTTCCGGAACAGCCACCCAATCACATTTAGGACAATTTATCATAGGAATTGGCGCTCCCCAGTAGCGTTGACGGCTTACCAACCAATCCCGAAGATGAAAATTTGTGTGGGGATACCCAAATTTTTTGTCCTCAATTTCTTTCCATAACTTTTGATCCGGATCCTTTTGAACTATATCTAAGTGGTATTTTTTAGCAAATTCCATATCACGTTCATCGTGAGCCGGAACACCCATAACCGCTCCCGTTCCGTATCCGGGCGCTACATAATTGGTTTTCCAAATGGGAAGCTTTCTTCCGCTTAGGGGGTCTATTGCATACTTACCCGTAGGCTCTCCTATTTTCTCGGTACTTTCCCGGTTATAAAGAGCCTCATCGGATATGGCGATAAAAGTTACGGCGTTTAAA
Organism: Candidatus Woesebacteria bacterium GW2011_GWA1_41_7; assembly: GCA_000997405.1. Lineage (GTDB taxonomy): Bacteria > Patescibacteriota > Microgenomatia > UBA8517 > UBA8517 > UBA8517. The sequence continues at coordinate 10,219 of LCBU01000006.1, forward strand.
GTGTCGGGCCTGGTTGTAAACACTTCAATCTCATCATCCGAATTCTCTATTTTAAACTTAATGAGCATTCCGTGACTTTTACCTATCCAGTTTTTCTGTGCAAGCTTGACACGGGAACTCCAATCGATTTTTTCCAAGCCTTCAAGAAGATCATCCGCGTATTTAGTGATTCGGAAAAACCATTGATCAAGATCTTTCTTCTCAACTATGGTTCCACAGCGCTCACAAACCTTAGTTTCCGGTGTCTCAGGGACCACTTCCCCATTGGCATCTTTTGGTTCCTTGCCTGCCTGGGCCGGCGTCATAACCTGCTCATCGGCAAGTACGGTTTTACAGGAAGGACAAAAATTCACGGTGGCTAACTTTTTGTAAGCCAATCCCGCTTCCCACATTTTTAGAAATAACCATTGTGTCCATCTATAATAATCAGGATCAGAAGTAGTCACAGTGTGCCTCCAATCATATCCATGACCCAGTGATCTCATCTGCTCCTCGTAATGTTTGGTTGTCCTTTTAACTACCTCATTAGGATTTTCACCGATTTTGATTGCATAATTTTCGGAGTGGATTCCAAAAGAATCGTAGCCGATCGGCTGAAAAACAGCTTTTCCCTGCATTCTAATAAATCTTCCGAACACGTCACTACCTGTGGATGCAAAAGTGTGTCCTGCATGAAGACCCTCCGCAGAAGGATATGGAAACATCCAAAGATTGTAAAAATGTTCTTTAGCCTGAGACAGATCGGGAAAATAAATATTTTCTTTCTCCCACCTATCCTGCCATTTCTTCTCGATTTTTGCGTGGTCGTATTTAATGTTGTCCATATTTGTCAATTTTAACACTTTAGCGTAAACTTTTTTAAGACACATATGTCAAATCTGTCAAAAAAAACGCTTATTCATAGCGCCATCACCGCTTTCGCCCTGGGACTATCTTATTTTATTGCAAAAACTCCAATTTCGGAATACAGCCTTCAAATTTCAGGAATAATTGTCGCTATTTACATGATGGTTTCTTTTTTAACTAGGAAAAAGTTTTTAAATCCTACCTCAAGAGTGGTTTTTGATATTTTTGTATTCTCTTTCGCCGTTTCCCTCTTACTTTTTACAACCGGGGGCTTTACATCCCCTATATTTTTCCTAACATACTTCCTGCTTTTTGGAATTGCGCTTATTTCT
>LCBU01000007.1 GCA_000997405.1 Candidatus Woesebacteria bacterium GW2011_GWA1_41_7
AGATTATGATAATTTTCTTTTTTGACATAAACCCGAATTTTACAATGAAGCATGGGGAGTATTCATAGGGGATTGATTACATACTTTTCTATTTCCATGTGACTTCTGCCACGATCTTTTGGTCTACTATGTAATAGTTGAGATCGCCTTCGAAGAGCTTTAGTGTATTCATTGTCTGAAATATTCCCATACCTCCGTCTGTAGCACACCCGGCCTCTTTTCTTTGTTTATCTTTGGTGGTTATCCATTTGTGGGAAGATTTTATTTTATTCAATAGTTCCAGTACTTTTTCAGCACTTTGTTCCACAAAGTCGTCTTCAATTGTCATTGAGTTCTGAGTAATGGTGAGGAATACATTCTTTGCACCTTTGTCTACACAATTATCAATAAGTTCGGAAGCAATTAAAGGTAGGTGTTGAGAAATAGGTTTACCATAAAGATCTTCCGGAACACTGCCCCTTAACACAAGTTTGGCACAGCGCTCGTTGAGACAGTCCTCAATTTCCCCGGGAAAAGCCATGAATTTCTCTGGTGTCATCGACATGTGGGTATTATATCAAAAGTTGGAGGGTTGGAGGGTTATTGTGGCAGGGGCGGAGGGAATTGAACCCCCATTAACGGTTTTGGAGACCGCTGTTCTGCCGTTTAACTACGCCCCTAAGTGCTCCTATTATACCTTAAACGACTCCGTATTGAAAAAGTGGGGGATTTATAGTAATATCTACTATAGGTTGCACATTCAAATAACCATTATCTAGGGAGGAAAAAATGACAGATTGTCATGAAAGGCCAGTAGTTAGTTGGGTGGGCCGAAGAATCGGTGATATTTTTACCGATTTGGACGGAAGTGTTTGGCAAGTCCAGGTGGATTATAACACCAAAAAGGTAATTCCTGTCAAAGTTCAGGATGCACAAAACCCAATAAAGCTGCACACTCGTTGTTGTAAGCTGACTATTCGGCATAAGTTTTAAATAAATTAATTCACTAGTTTGTCATTAGTAACAGAAATGGGCACAACGCAACCTGGGAGAACACTTAAGATAACCTTTCAAAAAACCCTTATCCTGCAAGGATATCTTTTGAATTTTTATCTGTGTTCTCCCGTGCCCGTAGTTTTTACAAAAGAAGCAACTTAGATTTTGGTGTTTATTTTAATCAGGGGAACTTTTTCCTGCGTAGATGGAAAAACGTAAGACGATTTTGAAGTTCCGATTTCTTTAATTAGCTCCTCTTTATTAAGGTACTCAATCTTACCACTAAGGTGGGACGGAAGGCTTCTTATAATTTCCTCAAATTCCTTAGGGTCAACCATGTTTGGGTTCGGGAGAATGTCGACCTTGTTAGACAACTTAGATCCGAGGTAAACCATGTCTCGTACCATAGTTGGGTAAGGAGAAATACACTGTAGCCGACTTGCTTTTGGAAAACCACTTTTAATTAGATCGCTGGCGTCGAGAGAAAATAAAGCAGCTAACGATCTTGTTATTGTTTTAGGAAAGGTAAGATCTTCCGTTCCTGCTTGAATCTTTTCAGGAAATTTTCCGTTAGGATCAAAGCCCATGACAATCGAGTCAGTTTCTGAAAACGCAGAATCGAGGGGACTAAGAGATGTACCATACCCAATTTCATATATAAGCTTAAAACCCTTACTTTTTGCTTTTATCGCCAAAATGTTGGCAATACCAAGCTGATCATTTTTTGAAAGGTGGTTAAAAGTAAAAGCGGGAAGTGGGTATTTTTTCCCCTGGTGAACATAAACAGTTCTTCTGGCGGATTCAAAACTGTCGCCGATAAGCTCTTGATAATGCAACTCTTTCGGAAAAGGGTAATAAGCTTCTGGTTGGCTGACATGCTCCATATAATGCATTTTTTCACAAAATAAAGGAGATTGGAATATCCTTTAACTTATGTTGTTTGCATTCTTGCTGTATAATCTTCCCAACTATGGGTACACTTGAACACGAAGCACAAGTTGATTTTGAAGCTGTAGGCAGGAAGCTAATATCAGCGGAAGCTTTGAATAAGGATGAAATATTTCTGGTTTTCGGCAGAGCTACGAATTTTGCCTCTGATTTGATCGACAGTAAACTTGATCAAACACACGCTGCCTCATCTGTAAGTGTTGAGGTCAGAAGCCACATGACTGTTATAGTTTTGGATAGGTTGGTTTCGCTTTATCAAGGTGGTTCTACACCACTGTTTGCCAATCTCAAAGAGGCTGTTTGTCAGACGTTTTCAATCAAAAGCGAAGATCTTTCTGACGAGAGGTTGCATTCGGTGTTAAGTTCTAGCCTTGATGAATATTTTAGTAAGGATATCAGTGAAGAAGTCAAAAAAAACATGGGTCTCATTCGAGGAGCTGTTGATCAAGTGGCTTCAAAGGATGCCTAATTTACTTAAGTTTTGAAGTTTCTTTGTGGAGCTGTACTTTTCGGCAAGTAGAACAATATTTCTTGAGTTCAAGCTTTGAACCCTTCTGATTCTTTAGCTCCATGTTTACCTTGTTTCTTTCAGTGATGTAATTTTGATTTTTACACACGGAACAAACTAAAGCTACAATTTCTCGGGCTCCGCCTTTTTTTGCCATATGGAGGTCATTTTAACATAGATTTACGCACTAGGGAATATGTAAGCGTTGTTGTATAATTTGGCATACCGCTTTGGTATGCCTGGGTAGCTCAGTGGCAGAGCACGTACTTGGTAAGTACGGGGTCGTGAGTTCAATCCTCACCTCAGGCTCAAAAGGCTCAAGCATAGCTTGAGGTCGTGAGAATACACCGCAATTTGAAAAATTGCCAATCATCACCTCAGGCTCAAATAATTAAGCTGGAGTCTCCAAATGAGTAGAAACGGTAGTTTTCCTTAATAGCTTCTTGATAAGCTTTACCAACTATAGAACTTTTGAAACTTTCGAATTTGTGCCCCGTATTCGGGTAACTGACGAAAGAGGAAACCAGAGCAATCAGGGTTGATTTGGGGAGATGAAAATTGGTAATAAGTGCATCCGTAAATTTGAATTTGTATGGAGGATAAATAAATATGTTAGTTGACCCTTTTTGGGGAACTAATTGGTAAATTCCGGTCTTTTTCTTTACACAAGTTTCCAAAACACGAACCGTGGTTGTGCCTACGGATATTATTCTTTTTCCTGCTTTTCTTGCCTGATTTAGCCTCTCGGCCGTGCCTTTTTCTAATTCAAAATGTTCAACATGTATTGGGTGGTCTTCAATATTTTCACTTTTAATAGGGGCAAAAGTTCCCAGGCCAACATGTAGAGTTACATATTCTATCCGGACACCTTTGGATTTAATTTTTTTAAGTAAGCTGTTGGTAAAATGAAATCCCGCAGTTGGGGCTGCAACAGAACCGGTCGACTTTGCGTACACCGTTTGATATTCTTTTCTGAGTTCCTGCTCTGTTTCACCGGAGTTGATATATGGTGGTAGAGGAGTGTGGCCGTACTTACGGAGTAATTCAAGCATTTTAATTTTCCCCAGATGGGTGTCAATAATGGCTGTTATACCCTCATGCCCCACAACGTTAAGTAAGTGCTTCCCGAGAACAATATTTGTGTTGGGTTTGACTCCGGGATGGGATAGGGTAGACCAGATTCCCGGTCTAATCTCCTCCAGAAACAGTAGTTCGACCTTGCCCCCGGCAGAATCTCCCAAACCCTGTTGAAGGATTACTTTCTGAGCATATATCCTTGCTGGAAAAACTTTCGTTTTATTTAATACCAATACGTCATCCGGCTTCAAAAAACTCTCAATATCATAGAATTTACGATGATTGATTTTGCCGGTTTTTCGGTCAATAATCATTAACCGCGAATGGTCACGTGGGGAGGCTTGAGAGTTTGCTATTAAATCTTTTGGGAGGGAGTAATCAAAAAGTGAGGCTTTCATGGTAATGGAATTATACGCTCGATATAAGATATAATACAGCTTACCAGCCGGCGTAACTCAGCGGTAGAGTAGCTGTTTTGTAAACAGCAAGTCAGAGGTCCGAATCCTCTCGTCGGCTCACAGATTAAATATTGATAGGCTGAGGTGGCGGAGCGGTCAAACGCACGAGACTGTAAATCTCGCGTCCGAAAGGGCTACTCAGGTTCGAATCCTGACCTCAGCACTTGTGCTTCATTCAGTCTCGGTGCTTCATTTGAAGAAGAAATTTATGGCAAAAAATTGACCCCGCCTTTAAAAGCCTGGCTGCATTCCTGGATAATCCAGGTGGGTAAGCTGCCTCCCTCGGCATAAAAGCCTTGGTTGGACTCTGCCTTCCCATTGCACTTTAATTGATCAGGAAATTTAAACCAGATCATTTATCGACAGGGTCAATATAATGATAGCATATTGGGTCAATCTCAAAAATAGCCGGGGATAAGTATTTTAAGAAGAAAATTGATTATCGGGCTAGTAATAATGTTGACCAGGGAGCTGCCTCCAAACGAGGGAAATATTAGGATGAAGATTAATATCATTCCGAACCTATCGAGGAAGCTATTGTATGAACGCGCCTCTTTCTCCGGCAGGATTCCCGTCAGGACCTTTCCTCCGTCAAGCGGGTTGATGGGTAAGAGATTAAAAATTGCCAGTACTACGTTAAATTGAATTAGATAGTAAAACATTCTAAAAAAAATAAAATCAGGAAACACAGTCAAGAATACTCTTAAAAATATGGACAGAATTACAGCAAAAACCATGTTTGTAAGTGGTCCGGCAAGCGAAATAAGAGCCATGTCCTTTTTGGGATGTTTGAGATTGTAGGGATCAACCGGTACCGGCTTGGCCCATCCAAAAACAAATGGAGAACGAAGCACCAAAAGGGCAAGCGGAAGAATGATAGTTCCAACCAAATCTATATGGCGAAGCGGGTTTAAGGTGAGCCGTCCCATAAGTCTTGCCGTTGGGTCGCCGAGCTTTTCAGCCACGAGCCCGTGCGCGACCTCGTGGATAATTATTGCCATCGCAAAACCTATGATGCCGATTATGAGAATTAGAATATCCATTGCCACCTTCGGTCATTATATAGTATAATCCTCACCATGGCATACATTTGCGATAACTGTGGAAAGGGAATAGTTCATGGCCGTCAGAGCACTCACGGCAGGGGTGTTGCTGGTAAAAGATGGAAGAAAAGAGCCCAGAAAACGCCAAGATTATTCAAACCAAACCTTCAGAAGATTGCTACAACGGTTTCAGGTAGCATTGTTCAAATGAAACTTTGTACAAGTTGTATCTCCAGATTCAGAAAATTAGGTAAGATTAAAAAACCTCAAGCGGCTTCAAAAGTAGCGTCTTTGTAAGAAATTACCTGACACTTACTCAGGCGAACTGCATGGCATTATAGCCTTCCTTAAATTGTTTCCAGGAGACCGGGTCTTTTCCCTCGAGTTGTACGAGATCTAGAATTAGTTTTCCGTCTTCAACATGAGAACCCAAAAGTTTTAACCTACGCGTTGTCTTGTCGGTTGGGTTTAGTTTAACCAGAGTCCAAGCTCCGGGCCAGGAAGACATTGCCCGTATAAATCGTTCTATTTCAATAGGAGGGGTTTTTAGCAAATCAACAAAACCGTCCTCCCTTTTCATGATTTTGGTAAAAGTAGCCTCTTTTTCGTTTTGAATTTTAAGTTTAATTTTTCCTTGAGCATAAGGAGTCAGCATTTCAGTAATAACTTTTGCAGACTTTTCAAAAAGCCTGTTTCTGAGAATATCGGAGGTATCTGTCGGTAAGATTTGCTCCCTAAATTGAGTAATAACCGGCCCATGATCCACTTTTTCATCCATTTTAATTATCGAAACTCCTGTTAATTCATCACCATTGGCAATGGCTGCCGGAACAGGGGATGCACCCCTATATTTCGGCAAAAGAGATGGATGGACTACTAAAATTCCCTGTGGAAAAAGATTGATCACTTCTTTTCTAATGATCTCTCCGTACGATGCCAATATTCCGATAGTAGCATCGGGAGTATTTTCGATCAGTTCTTCCGCACAATAATAAATAGGCACTCCGTGTTCGTGTCCCCATTTATCGACAGGAGAATAGGTTAGAGTCTTTTTTCTTCCCAAAGGCTTGGGCGACTGTGTAACAACAGCTGCTATAGGGGATCTTCCCGGACCTGTCACAAATTCTTTGTGAATAGTTTTCAAAACAGGCAGTACGTAGCTTGGTGTACCGAAAAATACTATTTTCAAAGGAGCTCAACCTCCTCCCATTCATCACCCTCCACTTTATAGAGAGTTTTGCCTTCGCTGATAATGTGATCTATAAATAGCACTCCTTCAAGGTGGTCGATTTCGTGAAGAATTATTTGGGCACGAAAACCTTCAAATGTTTCGGTTATGGTTTTTTCGGATTCATCAAGGTATTTAACGGTAACTTTAGGCGCGCGCTTAAGGGGCCCGTAATAAAAGGGGATTGAAAGGCAGCCTTCCAGGATCTCCTTTTTCCTTTTGTCTACCTTTTCTTTAGTTGTGTTTTTTTGTATTTTTAAGATTTCGGGATTAATAATGACTCTTTCAAAATCCCTATCTTTTGCCAAAAAAATACTCAGGTTTTTTCCAATTTGCGGAGCCGCAAGACCGACCCCCTCCGGATTTTTTTGCACGCTTAGGGTGTCTTTGAGATCTTTTATAAGATCCTTAACCTTTTTATCTATTTTGGAAACCGGTTTCGCTTTCTTTCGTAGAATTGGGTCGTTTGAGAGGACAATTTTTCTAATCATAGCTGAATTATATCAAAAAATCGGCCAATTTGGAAAAACCCAAAATTACCTAATGCTTTCAAGGTATTGCTTGGACAATGAGTCGGTGGGGTCAATGTTTGTAAGGATATACTCCAACTCATTTTTTGCCTCCGATTTTTTTTCGGCATCAATCAGTAAGATTGCGTACGCGAGCCTGGCTTCTTTATAATTTGACTTCAGATCGACCGTTTTTTTGAGGGTTTGGAGGGCTAAGTCATTTTCTCCGATACGGGAATAGATGAGTCCAAGGTTATAGAAAAGTTTAGCGTCCGTTGGAGCTTGCTTAATTGCGACCAGAAGCACGTCTCTGGCATTAAGTAAATAATTTGGATCAATTGCCGAAAGCATAACAAAAACGCCAAATTCTATACGTTTCATATTTACGTTGGCGGGAGAAAGGTTTACTGCCTTTACAGAATTTTCGATGGCAGCTTCAGTCAACTGTGACGCAGCCGTCGCTTGTTTTGCTTCATTGTAAGCAAGGGCAAGGTTGGTATAGGTTCTTGCCAATTCACCGTAGTAGATACTCTGGTTTGGTTCTAATTTCGCAGCGTCAAAGATGTAGTTTACAGCCAAATCTTGCCTATTCACCTTGTTGTAATTGGATCCTGTTGCATAAAGATAATCAGCATACCAATAACGGCAGATAAAAAAGACAATGACGGCAGCTCCAGATGCGACTATCCAATTTAAAATTTTTTGATTGGAATTGGGACTTGGTTCTTTTTCATCTTTGGAATCTGTGCCTGCCAAAACCACCGAGAAAGCAGGATAGAGATAGAAGATGATTTGCACAGGAACTACAGAAAAACCAAAGAAATTGGTCGCCAGAATGGAAACATAACCGGCTATGAAAGCTATCGACATGGTGGGCCAGGTCTCAGCCTGGTCATTATCGTTTTTGCGTAGTGAATTTTTGACAATTAAGTAAATCGAAAAGCCGATCATTGCCAAGTAGGCAAGAATCCCCACGGTTCCAGAATTTGCCATAAAATTTAGATATTCATTGTGGGCTTTGTTATAGATAAAATCCCACTCGGTAGTTAAGTTGTGTGCAATCGGTCTGGATGAATAATATGAATAGGCAAAAGTTTCCACTCCCGTTCCGAAGATTGGATATTTTTCCCAAATTTCAAGAGCGCCTTGCCAGACGATTTTACGGATAGTGGTCGATTCTGTTCCGCCTGTTTCAAGCGCAGTTCCTGTCGCCTGGGGAGCGGCTGTAACCTGATCCACCTTTTTACTATCAATAATTTTGAAAATGCTTGGTGTATATTGGGTTCCGAATACCCCCGCAATAGCCAATATCAAAATATTAAAGACAAAAAACTCCCTAATGTGGGTAGACCTGCTTTTTAGAAAAATCGCTCCCCAAAAGACAATTTCGGCCAGGCAAAAACCCAAAAGTCCCGAGCGTGATCCGGTGAAGACTAATACTGTAAAAAAGAGTGAAGTTAGAAAATAGGGAACTAGGGAATTGAAATTCAATTTAAAATCGCTTTTATGCAGGCCTTTGGCCCACGTTATCGGGATTAGTGTGACAAGCCAAGCCGCAAGCCAATTTGGTTGTCCCAATGTAGAAAAAACTCTTGATTGAACGTCTTGCTGCCAAACATCTTTATCAATTCCGAGACGTTCCAAGACTCCGTAAATTGACACAAACACCGCAGACCAAAGAGTGGTATTGATAATTTTTTTCGCACCAGGCTTGTCAACATTTGAAACGAATGCCCAGTACAAAAGCAAGTAGGAGATAATGGAAAGAAGGCCGCCGTTAAATCTGGAATAATATCCGAACCAGGAAGTTAATGGATCTATCGAAAGCAATGTGGAAATAAACTGGGATCCCAAAAAAATCAATAGGGGTATGTCTAATATTGTGCGACGAAATATGAATTTTCTGCTGAGTATGATTCTTATCAACCATGTGGCCAAAATCAAGGTCGTTAAAATATAGACCAAAATCATTTTATTAAACTCAAAAAGTTCTGAAGTATACGGCCATAGAATTAAAGGAACAAGAAAAAATAAAACACCAAATAGTAATAAAATTATTTTTTGAGGAGATTTCACAATCTAAATTGTAGCACAAGATGAAAAAACCCTTTGCAACTTTTTCTTAAATAGGTATACTCCTTTTTGCTACACCATGAAATTTATAAATCCTATTGATAGGCTCCTGGGTATGTTCTCCCATGATATTGGTATAGATTTAGGAACTGCAAACACCTTGGTTTATGTAAAGGGAAAAGGAATTGTCATTAGAGAGCCGTCGGTCGTAGCCAGACATAAAAAGTCTAAAGAAATTCTTGCAATCGGTGCCTCCGCCAAAAAAATGACCGGAAGGGCTCCATCGATGATCGATGTAATTAGGCCTCTAAGAGACGGTGTTATCGCAGATTTTGATGCAACTGCCGCAATGCTTTCTTATTACATTAAAAAAGTTCATGAATCAGGGAATACCTTTCCTCAAATCCCAAGACCAAGAGTCATAATAGGAATTCCATCCGGTGTCACTGAGGTTGAAAGAAGGGCTGTTGCGGAGGCGGCGCTTGATGCTGGTGCCAGAGAAGCAAATTTAATAGAGGAACCCATGGCGGCAGCGATCGGTGCAAAACTTCCGATTTCCGGACCCGAAGGAAACTTTATTGTTGACATAGGTGGAGGCACCAGCGAGATTGCAGTAATTTCATTAGGTGGAATAGTGTTGGGAAGAAGTGTTAGGGTTGCCGGTGATGAAATGGACGAAGCTATTATTAACTATGTTCGTTTAAAGTATTCGCTGCTTTTGGGACAACCAACGGCAGAGGCTGTTAAAATTGGAATTGGGGCAGCCGAGATCGGCAATAAAGACCAAAAGCCCGGAAGTGACCAAAAGTTTACAGTTGTCCGGGGAAGAGACCTGGAAACCGGATTACCCAAGTCGATTAAGTTAACCAACGAGGAGATTCAAGAGGCTTTAAGCCCGATCGTGCAGGAAATTATAGGAAACATTGTTGACACCCTAGAAGAAATGCCACCTGAACTGACTGGTGATATTATGGAGAGGGGTATAGTATTAGCCGGAGGAGGTTCACTTATTTCCGGTATAGATAAGGCGATCTCTGATGCCGCTAAGATGCCGGTCTGGATCGCTGAAGACCCCCTCACTTGTGTTGTAAGAGGCTGTGGCATGTGCCTTGAAGACAATGGTTTATTGAAAAAGATACGTGTGACAAAAGGTTTATGAGTAGGTTACAGATAGTAAGTTAAAAGAGAGAGTACATTTATGCATCCTTTATCTTCTGTAAAATCTCAATCTTGGTTGGCCTGGTTTTTGAGAGGGATATTGATCCTTCTGTTTTTGATTCTGTTTGCAAAGTTAATTGAAGTCCAGGTTATAAAAGGGAATTATTACAAAAATCTTTCTAAAGAAAATCGAATTAGACGCGTTATCATCCCTGCCCCAAGAGGTAAAATTTTGGCTCGGGGTGGAGAGGTTTTGGCGGGAAACATTGAGGTTAAAAAAAGCATCGAATTTACCGACAATGGAGGTTTTGTACTTTCGGAAGATTTAACAAAATCTGAGGATGGCCAGTTAGTAAATGATTATAAAAGGTATTATCCTCTTGAAGATAAATTTTCTCATGCATTAGGCTACATGGCACAGGTCGGTGAAAAGGAGGTTGGAAAAATTAACCCAGATTGTCCTGAAAAAGGTCCAAGAAGGTCGGATTCCCTGATGGGAAAAACGGGACTGGAGGAGTCGTACGAATGCTTACTTGCGGGGGCACCCGGAGAGGAAATTATTGAAGTAGACGCTTCCGGTCAGGAAGTAAGAGTTCTTGGCAGAAAAGATCCCTCATCAGGCAAAGACTTACAGACAACGATTGATTATGGGCTTCAGGTTGAGGTTGCAAGTAAAATGAACGGCAAAAAAGGAGCGGCTATAATTACCGACACAAATGGTCAAATACTGGCTTTCTATTCTTACCCCGGCTTTGACCCCAACATCTTCATGAATGAGGGTAATAGCGAGAAAATAAGTTCGTTACTGAACAATGAGGACTTACCTTTCTTCAATAGGGTTATCGCCGGAACTTTTCATCCGGGATCGGTTTTTAAGCCTGTTGTGGCCATTGCAGCGCTTGAAGAATCAGCCATAGATGAAAACTATGTCTATAACGATCAGGGTGTAATTACGGTAAATGATTACTCCTACACTAACTGGTATTTCACCGAATACGGAAGAACAGAGGGTTTGACAGATTTAGCTAAAGCTATTGCCCGTTCAACCGACACTTTCTTTTACACAATCGGACAAATGGTTGGTCCTGAAAGCATTGCAAAGTGGGCAACAACTTTTGGTTTGAATGCTCTAACGGGAATTGACATTCCGGGTGAAGTGGAAGGACTTATACCTACACCGGAGTGGAAGGTGGCGACGTTTGATGGCGACATCTGGCGCCTCGGCGACACCTATCACACGGCGATCGGTCAGTACGGTTTCCAAGTTACCGTGCTACAAGAAGCGCGCGCGATGGCGGCGCTCGGAAACGGCGGGA
>LCBU01000008.1 GCA_000997405.1 Candidatus Woesebacteria bacterium GW2011_GWA1_41_7
GTTCATCCTGATAATTTTACTTTTGGGAACTACTGTATTCTTTTTCTATCAAAATTCCCAACTTAAAAAACAAGTTGCGCTGCTTCCAACCCCATCCCCAATTGCTCTAGAAACCCCAAATCCAACTGCAGATTGGAAAATATATACAGATGCCGCCAATAGCATTACTTTAAAGTACCCTTCCAGTTGGATTTACGATGCAAAAAGTAATAAACCAAATATATGGTTCTACCCTGATACGGCAGAGAACCGATCAGAAGCCATCCCAACATACCTATTTACCATTTCCCCAAGAGAGTCTGACGCAAAAACAGGAAAAGATTTTGCTTTGGAAATAAAGAATGATTTGATTAGTCAAAACGTTGAAAATCCAGTCACGGTAATTTCCGAGGGAGTTAAGATAGTAGGCACTTACGAAGGATATCAAATCACAACCTCTCAACCAGAGCCGGTACCAACCCAACAGCCAAAAGTTCTTATCTCTCAAAGCATCTATCTAGTCAAGGGTGGTTATCAAATGGTTTTATCCTACAGTGAATGGATTAATAAAGGTTCCACAACTTATTTTCCACAGCATGGTACAGAAGTGGATCAAATCCTCTCCACTTTTACATTCATAGATGCTACAAATTCAGCAAGCCCGACACAAAAGGCCTGCACGCTTGAAGCCAAAATCTGTCCCGATGGAAGTAGTGTGGGAAGAACCGGACCTAATTGTGAGTTTGCGCCGTGTCCATAATGAAACAAAAAGGATTTTTGGTAGTACTGGTTTTTATAGTTTTGGTATTCGCCGGATATTTTGGATATAAATATTTTAATCCAATTCCTTCTCCGTCGCCTTCCCCTACATCCACCTTAACAACCAGTGCCGTTCCAACAGCAGAAGCAATCATCACCAGCGTTGGCACTGTATCCGGAAAGCTTTGTTACCCTTCTAGTTTCTTGCCTCCGGGAGAAATAGTAGCCAAAGAGTTGGATTCGGGCAAAACTTACACCCAAACTTACGAAGGAACTTTCAATGGTGGAGGTTTAACTTATTCTTTTGAGTTGCCTGTGGACACGTATCATATCAGATACCAAGCACACGCCAGCACCAAGGACACAAGCATATTTACCTCGGGTTATTATGATGAATGTGCCAAAACAATGCATACCAACGAGTGCACCCCGGACAGTGGACACATAAACATACCTGTTACAATCAAGGTGGGTGAGGAAATTACAAATGTAGATTTGTGTGATTTCTACTATAATCCAACCCAAGAGCAAACATTGAATAAATCTTTCTAATCGTAACTCAGGAGTTTTTACGGATAATTACTTTTTTAACCGCTTCAATAATATTTTCTTTTGTTAAGCCAAACTTTTTCCAGAGTTCCTGATAAGTTTTAGCAGATTCTCCAAAGGAATCCTTAACCCCCACAAACTCCATCGGAACTTGATGTCCTTGTACTACAACTTCGGAAACCGCAGACCCCAATCCCCCCATTACCTGATGTTCTTCAACCGTAACTATGGCGTCGCAGATTCTTGCTGCGTTTGTAATTGCAATGTCGTCGATCGGTTTAATTGTGTGGTTATTTATAACCATGACTTCTATGCCGACATCCTTTAATTCCTCTGCTGCTACCAGGGCTTCTGAAAGAATCGGTCCGCAGCCGATTATGGCCACCTGTGGATCTCTGCCCTCCCTTAAAATATTCGCTTTCCCTATTTCAAACTTTGAATTTTCATTTGTAATAACCGGGGAATCCTGTCTTGCTAATCTTAAATAGGATGGTTTGCCGTTTTCGGCGATCGCAAAAGTTGCTTTTTTGGCCTCGTAATAATCCGCAGGAACCTCAGTAATCATATTGGGAATTACACGCATAAGTGCGATGTCTTCCAAACTTTGGTGTGTTGCTCCGTACATTGAGGCACCAAAACCGGCATGAGCCCCAATTATTTTGATTGGTAAATTACTAAGTGCCGCAGTAACTTTTATTTGTTCAAAAGTTCGCCCCGGAGAAAAAACTGCATACGAGGTTGTAAATGGAATTTTTCCCGCCTCAGCCATGCCGGCCGCAACAGTTACAAGTGCCTGCTCGGCAACTCCCACCTGGAAAAATCTCCCAGGGTACTTTTCAGCAAATTCCTTTACCCTGGTCGAGTCGGCCAAATCCGCCGTCAGAACAACAACATTTTTATTTTTCTCCCCCAATTCAACCAGTGCTTCGCCGAATCCGTCACGCATTGATTTTAAATCCGTCATCTTAGTTCCTCCATTGCCTTATTAAATTCCTCATCGTTTGGTGCTTTAGCATGCCAATCGGGATTACCTTCCATAAAAGAGACTCCTTTTCCGAATATTGTCTTTGCAAGAATCACGCTTGGTTTGTCTTTGCCGGTTTTTGCCTCTTCAACCGCTCTCCGGATCTCACTGAAATTGTGTCCGTCTATTTCAATGACATTCCAACCTGAAGCTTCATATTTCTCCTTTAAGTTTCCCAGGGGCATTATTTCTTCAACGGTTCCTTCAATTTGAATCCCGTTTTTATCAACTATTTGAATCAAATTTGAGAGTTTATATTTCGCCGCAAAATTGACAGCTTCCCAATGATTTCCCTCATCGTGTTCCCCATCGCTTGTCATACAGTAGATAAATCCTTCTTTTGAATCCATTTTCATAGAGGCGGCATATCCTGCAGCTTGAGCAAGCCCAAGTCCCAAGGGACCGGAAGTATTTTCAATGCCATCCAGTCTTGTACGCTCGGGGTGACCCTGAAGAACGGAGCCTAATTCCGTATATGTTGAAAGTAAACTTTTCTCGATAATTCCCTTCTCCGCCATAACGGCATAGAGCCCAGGGCAAATGTGTCCGTTTGATAAAAAGAATCGATCATCTGTCCCCAAAATGTCAAAATAAAGTGCGGTCAATATTTCAACAGCAGAAAGCGACCCTCCGGGGTGTCCCGACCCTGCTTTATAAATCATATTAAGAATCTCTTTTCTTACCTGAAGCGAAATCTTTACCAGTTCGTCATTCGTTTGTGGCATAACTGATTAAACTTTAAAGGCTTGATCTAAGTGTCCATCGCCGTCTTTTGAGTGATCCCTCTCAGAAATTCTTTTTTCAAATCTGTCTATGGCGTTTAGCACCTCGTCTTTTGTTGAACAAATTTCAAAAACACTCATCTCGGTACTATCAATGTTCATGTGTTTTCTAAAAGTATCCAGAATTTCTGCCCAAAAGTGCCCGTAAAGAATTATTGGTTTGTGATGCCCAAAATATAACTTCGCCAAAACCCAGGCAGTCCCAAATTCCGATACTGTTCCGCTTCCGCCTTTGAAAATTATAAAAACATCTCCATATTCAAGAAGTTTAAACATGCGGTCAATATAGTTTGTTGTTACAACTTCGGTATCAGTTACATTTTTTATGTAACGCCCTTCATATCCCACCGCCCCAACCGGATCAAAAGTAATAGAAATTGTTTTTCCTCCTCCTTTTCTTGCTCCGCTTGTTGCCGCCTCCATTACCCCGGGTCCTCCACCGTCAACTATCACGAACCCTTTTTTTGCCAAAGCTTCCGCGACATCAAATGCTTGAATATAGGTTTCATCAGCTTCGGAGATATTAGCATCCCCAAAAAATGCAATATTTTTAATAAATCTTTTACCGGAATATTTATTTAATTCTTCCATATAACAAAGAACAGAGTTAACGGCTGGGGGCGTATGATAGAGAGATCGGGTCTGTGGGCGCCTTAGTACCCCCCAAAGTTCTTCCGACCCTGATGACCTGTTCGACCAAACGATTGGCATAACCCCATTCGTTGTCGTACCAGGCAAAAATCTTAACAAGATTTCCCGCAACAACCTGTGTTAAGCTAAGATCAATTATTGCCGACTCGCTTCGGCCTACAATATCAGTTGAAACCAAAGGTTCCTCAGTTGTGGCAATTATTCCCTTGTATATGGGATTTTTTGTGGCCGCTATAAACGCATTATTTACGTCTTCCACTGTAACGTCTTGTCCTAAAAGCATGGTAAAGTCGGTAATGGATCCCGTTGTTGTAGGAACCCTTAAACTCATTCCGTCAAAAAGTCCTTTCAGTTCCGGAATGGTTTCTGTCGTTGAAATCGCGGCACCGGTTGAGGTGGGAATAATATTTTGAGCAGCCGCGCGTGCACGCCTTAAATCCTTATGAGAGGCGTCCTGCAAATTTTGATCATCTGTATAACTATGAACGGTTGTCATCAAGGCCTTTTTAATACCGAACTTAGAATGCATAACGGACGCGACCGGTGCGACACAGTTGGTGGTGCAAGATGAATTAGAAATAATCTGAGGCATGTTATCGGTCTCGTTTACACCGATTATGTAGGTAGATACATTTCCGCCTTTTACGGGAGCTGAAATGACAACTTTTTTAGCGCCGCCTATTGCGTGTTTTTTTGCATCCTCTTCTTTAGTAAATGCGCCGGTTGATTCAATAACCACATCAACTCCGTATTTTCCCCAGGGAATTTTGGCCGGATCCCTTTGAACGAGAATCGGAACAGTGATATTTCTTTCAGGAATCGAGATATCCCCTATCAAAGGATCTTCGTCCGTTGCCTCTTTAGGATCTTTGAGGTCTTTAGCATTAACTTTGTATTGGAATGCCCTATACATTGTGTCGTAATTAGTTAAGTGTGCCCAACCTGAAGCCGGCATGCTGCCTGAAGTATTGATCGCAGCAAACTGAATTTCGTCGGAGTGTTTTAGAACTCCGATTCTGAAAGCAATTCTCCCAATTCTCCCGAAACCATTTATACCAATTTTGACCATGTGAGCAGATTAAATTCATTATACAGTTTAATCACAAAATATTTAAGAAGCTTTGGCCATAATATATAATGCAGGAGTATGACAAGAACTTTCTTCACCATTGTTATTCCTACGCTAAACGAGGAAAAGCGTCTTCCCACCCTATTAAGCGACTTAGAAAAACAAACTTTCAATGATTTCTCCGTCATTGTTGTGGATGCAATGTCGAGCGACGCAACAATAAGGCTCGCCAGGCAGTGTCATACCAGGGTGGTTATTAGTAACAAAAAGAATGTTTCTTATCAGAGGAATCTGGGAGCCAAGCACTCTCAGTCAGAATGGACAGTCTTTATGGATGCCGACAACCGCATTCCAAAAGACTATTTGCAAAAAATAAAAGAGTACGTCGAGATATATAGTCCCGATATCCTGTCCTCATGGATAGTACCGGACAGCAGATTAAAAAAAGACAAAATTACAGCCACATTAATGAATATCTTTATGGAAATAAACAAAAATGCCAGCAGGCCATACATATTGGAATCCATGATCTTTATAAAAACAAAAATATTTCAAACCCTGGGAGGATTTAATACCGATATTCCATGGGGAGAGGGTGAAGACATGCTGGGAAGAGCGCATAAAATGGGCTTCAAGTTTGAAATGTTAAGAGATCCAAAGTACACCTACTCTTTCCGCAGACTCAAAAAAATAGGAACTTTTAAAATGTTGCAAAAAATCTCGCAAATAGAAATTATAAAAATGGTTAAAGGTGACCTGACAAAAAACGATGCGCATTTTTTCTATCCAATGAACGGAGGAACTTTTTACAAAAACGGAGAGGAACCCAAAATGACTCTCCAAAAATTCATCTCAATCTTATTCCAAGACAAAGAGATCAGTAGTAAATCTTTAAAGTCGTTTAAGAAGAACATCGATCCCTGGAAGAGTCTTTTTAGATAGAAATTCGAGCATTGCTCCGCCTCCCACAGATACCCAATCAAATTTATCTTTAAGTGAATACATGGAAAGAACAGAAAGACTGTCTCCACCACCAACCACTTTAAATGCCCCGCTCGCGGCAACGGCTTTAAATATCCTTTCGGTTCCTTGCCTGTGACCTTCATCCTCATAATGTCCCATGGGTCCGGCAAGTACCAAAGTACCCGCTTTTTCAATTTCACCCTCAAACTTCTCGATCGAATTTAGAGTAATATCTTCCTTATCCTGAATCAAATTGGCAATAATCACCTTGTCCTGACCATCCGCCTGTCTCACACTTTCCAAAGCAAGGTCTCCGTAATATTCAGGGAGCCTGCCACCAATAAGAATTTTGTCGGCAAGGGATTCCAAATTTTTTACATATTCCTTTTTGTCGTCTTTTGATCCGCCTACAACAAAAACAAGAGGCCTTACAGGATTTTCTAATACTTTACTTAAGTTTTCCGTTTCCTCAACAAACCTAATTCCAGCGGCATGTGGTAAAAGTTTTGCTAATTCCGTTATCGAAGCGGAATTTCTATGAGAAGTTGCGAAAGCTTCGTTGACGTAAACGTCCCCCTTTGAGGCAAGCTCTTTGGCATAAAGAACATCATTTGCTTCCTCTCCCGGATTAAATCTCAGGTTTTCCAACACTTCAAATTCAATACCTTGGGCAATTTTCCTCAACTCTTCCTCAACGGGCTTTATTTTCAATTCCTCCACTACTTTCCCACCGGGTCTTCCAAGATGTCCCATTATGATTATTTTTGAAGATTTTGAAGAGAGATAGGTAATTGTGGGCAAAAGGGCTTCGAGTCTGTAATTTTCACCAATATCGATATCCAAGTCAGCCCTGACAAGGACTCGTTTACCGGAAACATCAACATCGCTTACTTTGGGCAGATTCATGTTAATTATTTGCTTCGATCTCTTTTATTTCCTGAAGTCTACGCTCATATCTGGCTTTGCCCGAGAATTTAGTTTCTAAAAATGCAATAAGCATTGCTTTGGCTTCTTTTTCTTCGGTAAAATCCGCAGCGATCACTAATATATTCATATCGTCATCGTTTCTTCCCGCCTCAACCTGAAAAACATTTTTTCCGATAGACGATCTTATTCCGTCAAATTTGTTTGCCAAAACATCTACCCCCACCCCGCTTCCGCAAAGAAGAACACCGCGCGCTCCATTTGTTTTGGCAACAAGTGAAGCAACATCTTCGGCGTATTTTGTGAAGTCATCGCCGGGATTCAAATGGCTTGCTCCCAAATCCTGATAAGGATATTCCATTTCAAAAAGCCATTTGGCTATTTTTTCTTTCAGTTCGTAACCCCTATGATCAGCTCCTAAAAAAATTTTCATATATTTCCTGTGCTTACTTAAATCCTTCAACTAATTCTAGCAGTTTTGCCTTTGGATCGGGAGATTTAACAACCGCCGTAGCAATCGCCACACCCACAGCTCCCAGTTCCAAACTTTTTTTAATGTCCTCCATTGACGAAACACCTGCCCCGACAATCAAAGGTTCTCCGCTTGATCTGGCAACATCTGCCGCTTGGGAAATAATTTCCGGTTGTGCCTTGGTAACTGAAGTCTCTGTGGAACCGATAAATTCCGGTGGTTCATAGGCCACAAATGTCGGTTTGAGTTCTGCTACACTTTTTAATTCCTCAAGACTGTCGGCAAAAATTAAAGTCTTAAGATTTGCCTCTTTTGCTTTTTCGTTTGCGTTGGCAAGGGCATTAAAATCATTAAATTTATGTTCCGAGTGGTTCAAAAATACTCCTGAAACTCCAATTTTTGCCGCCTCCTGGGGTAATGTCCAACCTGTGTGTGCGCCATAGTTCACCGGATCTACATGCTGTATCCAAACTTCCAAAGTGGTTGATGCAACAACCATTTCAGCATCAATTACCTGAACAACCGGGATTATTTTTACCTGAGATTCATGAGCTACTTCTTCAATGCTGTTTGTTAAGGCGACTGCTTTTTCGCCGGAGCTTTCCTCGAAGGCCTTGTAATTTACAAATATCATTTAATTGGTTGACCAATAATCTGGTCAATCTTTACCTTGTCAAAACCGATTACCGTCTCCGACCTTCCGTCATCAAGTGTTATATGAACAAAGGGAACGCCCAAAAAACCACCGGATAATTTTGACATTTCGTCTTTGGCATTTTCATCCAAATCTACAAGTTTTTCAACAAAAGAAATTTTCCTCTCGTTCAAATAATCTTTGAGCATCTTACAGTAAGGACAGGTTGTTGTGGAGAAAATTGTAACTTGCATGCCTAAACTAATATTAACTCAAAAATAGGTGTTTGGTCTAGACTAAAAAGAACCTTCTAAAATACGTTTAGATCCTTTAACAATAATAATCTGATTGTATCCCGGATATTTTGAGGAATCATATTCCAAAAGGTATCCCCCTTTTGCCTGTCTCATTGTTCCTAAAATTATGGTTTTTGATCCGTTACCCAAAAGCACTTGATAATTTTCCCCTTCTTTCAAAGCGGGAAGGTCCGCCAGTATTTCATTTCTTGTTGCGATTCCGATGCCCGGCTCTCCGGAAACATTTTTAAGTTCAACTTTTTCTGCATCAACCGGAATTTCCAAACCTTTAAACTTTTCTTTGATTTGTTCCTCTATCCCGGGAGTACTCGAAGGAATGTTAAAGGAAGGGTTATTTTTTCTGAGCTTCGGGGAAACCAGAAAAAACAAAACAACAACTACCACCAAGGCTAATAATATGGTTGCAATCTTTTTAATAATCACCTTGAGCGAAAGTTTACACCAAGTCCCGGCAATGTCAAGATTAGATCCCTGGGCAATTACCGCAAAATTAACGCAGTTTACCCGCAGGGGAAATTATTTTAAATATATACTAAAAAGTGCCATCACGGCAGCCACCAATAACCATTGCGTTGAGGCTAACCAGATGTCGCTTCCTATCCAACCGGAGATCGAAAATAAAACCGCAACGACAGCCCCGAACATCAATGTTTTGGAAACCAGTTCCTTATTCTTATGCAAAATTTTCAACTTACTCACCCCCTCATTAATAATATACCACTTGACCAAAAACTTTATAAAAAGTAAATTGGACCAATTGGTGAATTACGGTGAAATTCCGTAGATGTGCCGCAACTGTTTATCCCCACACCAAAAGTCTAATTAGACCAAGGTTGGGGACGCCCCACCGAATTGGTGTGGGGATATATCCAGAACCCAATTTAGTAGTCCCGAGCAGGAATATGACATATATAGAGTCTCCCACAAAAACAATCGAAAGGTTTATCCCCTCTTGGAGACATACCCAAAAAGATCGTTTAAATCAGGAAATAATCAGTGCTTTTAATGAAACACACAGGCATCCCGACAAATATAAATTTAAATTCAATAATGAAAAATTGGTTGACTACCTGACAGACACAGAAATAAACATCGACTCTTCAACATATCTTGGTAAGAAAGATGCCGAACTCTTGAATGTTCTTACTTCCTGGGTTTCTGAAAACGAATCCGGAACCGCAATTTGGATCAGTCCGGCATACGAATCAGCTTACCCTTGTAATAAGATCACAATGTATAAAATAGAGGCCGATTCCCCAAATGAAAAAACAACATCTAACATAACCGTGCTATTTGATTCCCCCAAAAATCATACTTTACAAATCGCCGCAAAATTAAATCCGTCTTTTGATGATATAAAAGATCCCGAGACGTTAAGAAATAAACTGTTTGTGGTTGACGAGGACTTTAATCTTGCCGGTTTACTTGAGCTTGTTGGGGAAAAGAATAGTGAAATTCCCACACCAAGCAATCAATTGGTTGATTATTTTGTCGGCCTAATCCAATCCGGTATGGATGCCGAATTTGTGGCTCAGCAAATGGATCAAAAGGGGATTGTCGGCAGTTTTTCAGTGAGCTGTGGAGGTCTAGAATCCTCATCAAGTCTTGAAAAAAACTCTCTAACTATAAATCTGACAGGGCAAGAAGACAGATATGGTTCACTGAGCTTTACCTGTCCCAAATGCGGAACTACAAATATCAGACCTTTTGGTAGGCTTCTTCAAAATTGCATGCACTGCGGCGGGGATGTTAGATGCTAAGCCCGATTAAACCCAGAAGTCCGATACAGATGAGGCAGGGCACAATCACGCCTTTTATTACATCTTTCTCCCTATGTTTTATACCAACCACAGCTTCCGCAATAAGAATATCGGCCAGTGCAATCATGTTACCTACCGCTCCCCCGACAACCGCCAGGGCCAATATTTTATCAACATTGAAATTTAGTTCCCTCGCGGCAGCAGCAAAGAAATTGCCAAACATCAAGTTGGATATTGTCACACTGCCCGTCAAAAAGCTGCCGAAAGCCCCAATTAGAGGCGCCCAAAGAGGCAGGAAGGCGTTTCTAACACCAATCACCAGAAAATCTATCATGGACTTCATGCCGGAAATGTTTTGAGCGGAATTTACCATTATTTGAGCCATTGAAGACATAAAGACTATAACCAAGAAAGGCTCTATAGATTTTTCCAAGGCAATTTTTGACGAATTGAAAAATGTTTTTGTTGAAACTTTGTAAAATAATATAGTCACTATTCCGGCCAAAATTAGTACAAAACCGGGGTTAAAAAATGAGAACGTGTGTTTAACCATTAGTGGCACTGATAAACCGGAGGGTCCCAATACCACCTTCCCGATGATTAATAGAGAAATTAAAACTATATAAGGGAAAATTGTTTTTTTAAGAGGAATTTCGGGAGCGGCTCTTCCGGAACTTATAAAACCGGAGTTTCTTTTTGGAACAAAAAGACCTGTTTTAATCGACAAAAGAATAATGACCAAGCTTAAAGCCGAACCTAAGATTGACGGGAATTCCGGACCCAAAAATACGGTTAAGACGGATGAGGCGGCAAATACCAATCCCGACCATAGCGCAAAAGGAAGCATCTCAAGAAAACTTCTTTTTTGATCTTCTTTTCCTTTTACCAGAAACCAAAGCATGAAAACCGGAATTATAATTCCCACCAAACCATACAAGGAAGCCTTAAAAGGAAGTTGGCTACCGGCCAATTCTCCGAATCCTATTTTGATTGGGGCCCCGGCCGCACCAAAAACTCCTGCTGTACTGTTACCCAACAGTGAAAGAACAACTGCACTTAGAGGGTTAATTCCCAGTCCTATCAAAAGGGGTGCAACAACCGTTGCAGGAGTTCCAAACCCGGCCGTCCCTTCCAAAAAATTTTCAAAAAACCATGCTAAAAGTATTACCTGTATTCTCAGGTCCTTTGAGATGGATTCCAGATAAAAACCAATATTTTCCGTTACTTTTGTTTCCTTAAGAATTTCAAGGAAAAAGATTGCACCAAAAATGATAAAGAATATATCAAGAGCCACGAAAAAACCTTTTCCAACCGAGGCAATAAAAAAGTCTGGTTTTATTTTCCAATAAAAACCGGCTGTCGCTCCCACAAAAATAAGCGCTATCAAAGAAAT
>LCBU01000009.1 GCA_000997405.1 Candidatus Woesebacteria bacterium GW2011_GWA1_41_7
ACAAAAGGAACCGAAAAATAAATATAACCGCCGGGGCGTCCCGCACCCATTTTAAAAGTCAGTGGTAACTTTTGTCCCGTCGCATCCATTCCGGTCTTACTTATAGAATAAGTATCGTAAACCATAGTCAGCTCGTCGCCATACATGGGAAGAGACTCTATTTTATAAACTCTGATCAAAAGCCCCAGAAGTAAGATCCCAAAAAGAATTAAGATTGATCTTCGTCCCATACTCCAATTGTAATATACTTTAGGGATGGAAAGAATACTCATGGGGGGAATAGTCGGTTTTACTTTTCTCACCCTTGTCTCCTACCTTTTAATTGTTCTTAATATTCCCTTTTTAATCGTCCCGATTGTTATTCTTTGCGCCATATTTGTCGCCAAACCTCTGGGCAGATCAATTAAAGATATTAAAATAAAATTTAACCTTCAAACAATTATTGTAATTGCAGTCTTTGTGTTGGGAATTGCAGGACAGATGGCAGTAATTTCACCAAGTGGAATAACCCAAAACGGAAACTTGCTTTTCTGGAGCGCACACGGCCATGACGGACCCTGGCACATTGCTCTTATGGAGGAGGTTAAAAAGGGCTGGCCATTTGAAAATCCCATTTTTGCCGGTGAAAAACTTGTTAATTACCACTTCTTCAGCGATGTTCTACCTGCCATGGTGAGTAAATACACAGGGATTTCCAATTTCAATTTATATTTCAGGATATTCCCATTTTTCTACTCGCTTTTTTTGGGTGCATCGGCATACTTTTTAACGAAAAGTTTATCTAAAAGTAAATCCGCACCTATTTGGGCAACGGTTTTTACATATTTTGCCGGGAGTTTTGGCTTTATAGTAACCTACCTTAAAGGAAGAACGATAGGGGGCGAAAGTATTTTTTGGGCTACACAACCGCAAAGCGCGGGCGGCAATCCTCCGCAAATTATCTCGGGGTTTATTTTTTTAGCGGCAATCTATTTTTATCTAAATTTAAACAGTCAGCAAAACAAATCCGCTAAAAGGATACTTTTTGTAATTTGTGTACTTCTTTTTGGAACTCTGGTCAGTTTTAAAGTATATGCCGGGGTTGTTGCGCTAATTTCCCTGGGAGTTGCAGGGCTTTGGCAACTAATTAAAGAGAGGAAATTTGAAACATTAATTCTGGCTTTCATAAGCGGGTTACTATCCGTCCTGTTATATTTTCCAAACACATCCGGCTCTACTTCTTTTTTGATATTTCAACCCTGGTGGTATGTCAGAACCATGATTGTTGAACCTTCACGTTTAAACTTATTGGATTGGGAACTCAGGCGCCAAACCTATATATATGAACACAACTGGAAAAGGGTTATATTTTTGGAAGGTGTGGGATTTCTGATTTTATTTTTCGGAAACTTGGGAATGAGGTTTTTAGGTCTATGGGAACTTCTTAAAACCCATATATTTATCAAGGCTGCTATCGTTATCTCAATTATCTTACCTCTATTGTTTTTGCAAAAAGGGGTTGCCAGTAACACCAGCCAATTCCTGCAATATTTCGTTCTACTTTTCGGAATTTTGGCCGGAATCCAAATTTCAAAAATACCGTCCAAATTAAGGTACATCCTTGCGCCGGTTGTTGTTATCTTGATGCTTCCTACCCAAATCGGTCTTTTAAATGAATTTTACTCACGCCCGGCATTCGCAAAGATTTCTCAAAACGAGATTGTGGCCCTGGACTTTATCAGAGAAAATACACCCGGGGACACCGTTATACTTACTCCTCCCTACAATCAGTATTTAGATCTTAAAGATACTACCCAAAACGTTTGGGACTGGTTTGACACATCTTACGTTTCCGCTCTTTCCGCCAGAAGAACTTATTTTGACGATTATGAGCAGGCAGATATCATGGGTTATAACTGGAGGCCAAGACTTGAAACCAAAAAGACGGTCTTTGAAAACAAAGATCTTACAACAGTCAGTGAAGCTTTTAAAGAAACTAACGCAAATATTTTATATTATCCGAAAAGTGTAAAGCCGATAATTGAACCGTCCGCCTACGGCCTTAATCTGATTTTTGAGAACGAAGATGTAGAAGTCTGGAAAACCAATTAGAGTAAACCCCGGCTACCGTACTCATCCTACTTTGCGGCTTACTATAAGTAACTATCGGAGTGCCTCCTTCGTGAGTTTCTTCCAAATATGAATACTCAGTGATCCCTGAGGCAATATCTTTAGAGTTAATAATGAATACCTCAATCGTCTCTTCAGGTCCTGCACCCGGAGATGAAATTGTAAAACTGAATTCTTTCCCCAGTGATCCGGTAATTGGGGGGAAAGTAAACTTTATAAAAGATCCGTCCTCCAAATTCATTCCGCTAATTGTAACTGTTCGTACCAAAGTTACCCCCGAATCATATAAATTAAAAATTACGTCCGATTTATTTTTCAAATTCGGATTACGGATCGACAAGCCGATTGCTGTCAAGTTGTCTGTCTTAGCTACAAATTTTTGAGTAAAATCCCGTGCTTTATAAATAGAGAGTCTTATATCCGGGTTGTAACCGGGCTGAACATTATTAGGAATCATTTTAAGTGACAGGGATAGGACTACCGGCAAAATAAATACCAAAACCAAAACCGATACTATCGTCAATAAAATCATTTTTTTCATAATATAATTTTTTACCTTACTTGATCACAAGCTTCGCTTGTGGCATTTGTGATGACATATCTAATTTCATAATCTGTTATATTCTGATTTTCCCTTTTTAAATATCAGATAGCTTACCGTCAAAGCTCCGCCGACAAAAAGTGAATGTAAAATACTTTGTAAATTGTAAGGATCGAAAAACTTCTGAATTGCGGTGAAAGGAGTCGGTAAAAGATCAAACCAGGTGGAATAGACTCTATATAAAGAAATCGTCATTGATCTGTCTTGGTAAAAAAGCGGAATAGATAATGCGACTATGCCAAGTAAAAATAGTGGCCATGAGAGAGACGGCTTTTTGACTGCCAACATCACCACAAAAGGAGCGATCCAGAGTAACCAAGCAACATGGAAATGGGAAAATGAAAATATAATCAGTAAAATCAAAATCCAATAGTTGAATTGAATTGGTTTTTTATCAATAAGCCACGCATAGAAAAATAGAGCCGCATAAAGTGCCAGACCGACAATTATCGATTCACCGAAGCCTACGTTAAAGCCGGGATTAAAAATCCTGGTTGTGAGACCGGAAACCAAAGTTGATTTAAAAAACGGGGGTGACAAAAATGGCATCGAGATCGCAGCAAAAACCAGAAGAGGCAATGCTCCCAACCAAAACTTCTCTTAAATAATTAAGAAGTAAAAAGGCAATAGCTACATCCGCGATTAGGTAGGGTAATTTCAGAACCAGTAAATATTTGAAAATATTAGGATCCGTTACTGAAGAGTTTGAATCGGCGTTTCCCAACCATGCATCAAAATTGCCACCCAAAATAGGAGAAGTAACAATCTGATTTACTCCAAGGGTAAAATAAGTTAATGGAAAATAAACAAAATCATCTTTTAAAGAAAGATTCTTCTTATTCTCGGTCAGGTAAGTATAAATATTAAAAACTCCTTTTTTCAGAAACGAGGCTTGGAAGTTAAATGTCTTTATGTCCGGGTGAAATAAGAAAGCAGCCACCAAAACTCTCAGTGCTATTGCCAAAACCAGTATTTTTTTCATTTTTTCTTTTTTGCCAGTATCAGTAATATTACCGTGCCCAGACTGAATAATGATACTGCGTCAAATAAGAGTCTCATTGGCGACTCCTGATAATATACCTCAACCGTATGTTTCCCGGCAGGAATTTCGAATGTAATCTGACCGTACGGCTTCCCTGCAGAAATCTCAACTTCCTCCTCATCTATTTTAGCAAACCAACCGGGGAAATAATATTTGCTGTAATTAAATGTAAACCCTTCCTCAGAGTCGGTAACGATTACTGCATTAAGAGCATTGATTTCCTTAATCTCAGTAATTGCCGGGTCATCTGCATAAGCCCTGGGGTAATTTTTGTCGGGTCTTTGGCTAGTGCCCTTTGGTAGTCTTAAATACTCCTCACCGGTTTTGCGGTACTCCTCGGAAGCTGTCGGAAGCGGGATATACCTTTCAATATAATAACCATCCCCTCTGCCCAAATATTCGCTGGTCTTAAAATAATTAAAATTAAGTGCGATGGCGGCAACCACAACCGCCAATGAAAGAATCTTTCCAAATTTATATTTAGAAAACCCCAGTAGAAGTATGGGTATGGAAAAAACTACCATTGCCAAAAATCTCCAGGGAAATTGAAAATATGGCAAAAGAGGCAAGTTCCGCCACAAAAATGCGGAGCGAAAATTCATCATGAATATGCTTACCAAAAGTATCATCACTCCCCATCCGAAAAATATTTTTTCTTCACGCGAATATTTTTTAAATTTAAGTAAGAAAAGGACCATACCCAAAACTACTACAGCAATCCCCGTAATACCGAAATAGAATGACATTGTGTCGTATGGCCCCGGTACTGATGCTCCGTAGCCAAAATAAGGGGTAATAAACTGCTTGAGTGCGGGGTAGTGATCATAAAAATTAAAAACCGTATCGTAGTGCATTAGAGAGCTCTCGTAAATTGCCGGGAACCAAAAATATATTGACGACGTCAAGCCCAACAAAATTCCGGTAAAACTTCTAAAGAGAGCCTCTTTTTTATTTTTAACTATAAAAATAATTCTGGAAACCAAAAGGAGTAAGGCGAAAGGAATAAACATGTAAGCCATAATATTGTGCGACAATACAAGTGTAGCAACAGAAATTGCAGTTACTCCAATCCATTTAATTGACGTCCTCTCACTTGTTAACTTTACAAACGAAAGTGCAACAACGGGGATTATTGCAAATGCCACTATCTCCCCTATCGTCCCCCGTACAAAAATTTCGGTTGCCCTGTAGGGTGCATAAACATAAAGTACTGAACCTGCCAACGACAGCTCATGGGGTAAAAACTCTTTCAGGAATTTGTACATAAAGTACATTGAAAAGGGAACAGATAAGCCAAAAACAATTTTGACACTATCTACCAGCGAAAAACCCAACAGGTGAAATATTTCCCCAAAGTAAAACGGAAGCGGATATACAAAATTAAAAAGCGGATAGCCAAAGCCAAAACTCAAATCGGGAACAAACCTGGGTGGAATCTGGAACATTTTAAAAGCTCTATCCATTTCATAAAGCCAGGCAATGTGAAGGTCGTCAGAAACACCAAAAAATCCATAATCAAAGAGATACCTGATTGCAGGAATTGATAGAAGCAAAATGACAGGAATTAAAAATTTATTCAGGTTTTTTCTTATTTTTTCCATATAAAGTAAAGGCCAAAAGTCCCCCCAAGCTTGCAATTGTTATTGTATTAGCAAATGTCCTTAAAAGTGTATTTTCAAACTTCCCTTTTACACTATATTCTCCGGCATCCAAAGTTACAGCAATTCTTCCTAAAACGTTCTCATATGAAAAAGGATATGCTTCCCCATTAACAAAAACTTTCCAATTTGGGAAATAATAAACCGGAACTTCAACTTCGGACTTATCAAGTGCTTTGGCTGTGAACTCCCAACTATCAGACCTGTTGGAAAAACCGGTTATTTCAGCATTACCCGATTTAATTAGGGGGCTATCGGGAGCCGCCTCGCGGGGTTCCAATGCAGTTTTGGGTAAATAATCCAAAAGAGCACCTTTTCTTTGAGCTTCCCACATCTCTCCGGACAGTTTTTGTCCGTCGTCAATAGAATAAAATGTTTTTGGTTTAAAATAATTCCAATTAAAAGCAATCGAAAGAATTATTATCAAAAAACTCATATAAATTTGCCATTTATTTTTTATTGCAGAAACCACAAATCCTCCAAGCATCGCGGCTGTAAAAATCGAAAGAGACAGAAACCTCCATGGAAATTGAAAATACTTAAGTATGGGTAAATTAACCCAAATAAATGTTGATTTGTTATGTGTCATGAATATAGATAGTGTGAATGCTGCCAGTAGCAGTGCCACCAAAACTTTTATGTGTTTTTTGGCTTTCGTAAAAAGAATGGCAGGTATTGTAGCTATAGCCAGCCACCAATGTGGCCACCCAATTTGGAAATTCATTCCTCCTTCTGGCCCCGGTATGGAAGTTCCGTATCCCCAAATACGGTCAACAAAAAGCTGACCCGCTTTTAAATAGTTGGCACGGAAATCCAATTCAAAACGCAACAAAGATTCCGTCTGGACCAGATTTTTTTCAAGAAACGCGGGAAGAATAAAAAACGCTGAAAGACCGATGCCCAAAACCAAGGGAACAACTACATCTTTAATTTTTTTCCATTTACCTAAATATAACCAATAAATCAACCAAACGATCAGTACCGGCAAGAATATAATAACCATGATGTTGTGGGTAACCATAAGAACAAAAACGGAAAGAGCAAACAGGGCACCGTATTTTCTATTCTCATCAGAAGTAATTAATTTGTATCCAAAATAAAAAACAAACGGGACAATACTTAATGCAAAACTTTCCGCAAGTGCCCCCCTGACATATACATCGAGAGCTTTGTAAGGAGCAAACATGTAAAGAACTGCCGCGGCTAACCCTGCCCACTTGCCCCAAAGATTTTTTCCGAGTAAATATATTCCAAAGCTGCCTGCAACCAGCGAAATATAAAAAAGTGCTTTAGAGGCTCCGATAAAACCAAATACATAGCTTAAAACTGCAGCGAAGTAATAAGTAGATACGCCATAAAAATTAAACAAAGGAAATCCGTTTCCCCACCCCATATCGGAAACCCAACGGCAAGGAATTTGCAAATCGGTAAAACATTTTCGCATTTCAAAAATCCGAATTATTTGCAAATCGTCCTGATGGGAAAAATATCCGGTTCTTAGAAGTGGCCAGGCGACCATAAAACTCAATCCGAAAATAATTATGTAAGGCCAGTATTTATTTAGTTTTTTTAGCATCCTTTTTGATTATTAACCAAATTATAACGCCAATACTTATAAGCGACAGATAGTTGCCTATCTTTCTTATCGGGGTGTCCGTCAATTCTGCCTCAATCAAATGTTGCCCGGCTGGTACCGTAAAAGTAATGAGGCCAAGGCAAAATTCCTGGCCTCGGCAGTCGTTATTTATATGAGCCACCTTTTCCCCATCAACTCTGACTTCCATTCCGGGAAAATCAAATAACGGGAGCCTTACTAAAGCATCTTTTTCAACCACAACTACACCTTTCTGAAAATCGCTACCCTTGTCATATGAAGAAAAGAGTGCAGTACCCTCTAAAACTTCGGGGACTTCAGGTGCAGGTGTAATCGGCGGAAGTTTTGCATATATCGGGAGGTAGTCAAAAATACTTATCGTAAGTTGTTTTTGCCAGGAAACTCCTGAAAACTTTTCGGAGTCATTAATAGTCAACCAATCTTTGGGAACATAAAAACCAACACTTAGTAAAACGGCAGCCAAAATCAATATTCCTCCTAAAATGTGCTTTCCTTTGGGAATTAAATAAACTGCGGTACCCGCCGCAAGACAAATCAAAAATATAGAAACAGCCAAAAACCTCCATGGAAATTGCAAATACCATAAAAACGGAAGTTTCGCCCATATAAAACTGGATTTCATATGAATCATAAAAATACTAACCAAGGCCGCTGCCGAAATACCTAACGTCAAAATTGATATCTTTTTGTTTTTCTTTAAATTCATAATCGCCAATATTGGAGCCGCAACCAACCCGAGGAGCCATTGGATGGTTCCAAGAGATAGATTCAATTTTTCATTTGGAAATCCTGATGATCCATAACCCCACTCCCTGGAAACAAAAAGTTTGTATAAACTGACAAAATGCTGGCGGTAATCAAAATAACCGGATAAAATTCCCTCACTATGTACAAATTGCTTTTCAAAAAGAACCGGCAATACGAAAAATGCAGATAAACCAAATCCCAATACCCCACCCCAAAATATCTTACCCAAGTTTTTCTTTTTACTTTCAATTAGCCAAAAGAGAGCCCAAACTATGGCAACCGGGGCAAAAATCATCGCCATAAGAACGTGCGTTGTCATCAGGAAAAAAATTGAAACAGGCATCCAAATTAAATATTTCAATCTTCCGGTTTTTATAAGTTTATATATCGCCCAGAGAATTAAAGGGAAAAATATCTGAGCCCAAAATTCGCTTAAAGCCCCCCTCACATATACCTCAACGGCTTTATAAGGAATATATGTATAAAGAATTGAAGCAACAAATCCCGACCATTTACTTTTCAGGAGTTCGTTGACCAAAACATACATAGTAGACGCGGAAAGAACATAGCCTAAAATAAACAGTATTTTTACAACATCGATATATTGAACACCAACCCTGTGCATAGTTGCGCCAAGATAGTAAGGGAGCGGAGGATAAAAATTAAATTGGGGGTAGCCGTATTGATAACCGGCATCCGGAACCCATCTGCAGGGAAACTGTATATCCTGAAAGCACTTATCCATTTCGTACACCCTAAAAGCCTGTAGGTCGTCCTGCATTGGGAAAAACCCGGACCTCGTTAAGTTTAAAAAGGTGGGAATGGTAACAAGAATAATCAAAAGAAACCAGAAAAAGTTTTTTTGGACAAGTAATGACAGTTTACCTTTTAGCCAAGTTATTTTGCTTCTCATATCCTAATTTACCTTAAAAACCGTGACATCACTATTACTAAATATGAGTGTCATATTTAGCTCCTTATCCCCTATCCTTGCATGCTGGTCTTTTAGCCAATAGACATATTTAATATTATTTTCTTCCAGGAAAGTCTTTGCCGAATCTATATCAAGAGTGTTTAGGAAGTTACCAACTAAGGATCTTCTTTCTCGCCAGGGATACTGCATAATATCAAGGTTCATTTCATCTTCCAAAAATACCTGCTTCCCGGAAAATGCCGATACATAAGCTGTCGTCACATATTCGGAAAGCGGACTTGGAGAAACGGCATTCTTGGATTTTACCTCATCAAAGGGATATGTAAGAACCACCCCGTCAGGCTGTCTACTAATAAAATTCAAGGCTTCTGTCTCGGTTGCAGGTAAAACCGCTGGTGGTTTTTCTGTAAGATAAACATCCTTCAATGTAAAAATTGTCGTAGGAATAGTCAATAAAATCACCAGCGTTTTAATAAAAGCGCTAAGCCTGGAAGACTTTGTCCACTTTCCAATAACGACACCCGACAAAATCGAAGTAAAAAATAATGAATAATAAAAAAATTGAATAGTGTTCCAGGGAGTTCCTTCCTGTACAAACAGGGTCGGGATGATTATTCCCGCTGCGATAATAGGGTAAATCAAAATTTCCACTTTATCGTTTAGTCTGATTTTTCGCAAAAGAAACAATATTCTGGTACCCATGTTCCCAACGATAAAAAGCACAAATGTCAGACCATAGGCCAAAACAAACTTACCGATTACCGGCTGGCTTTTGTAAGCAAGCATCGCTTCAGCAAGTTTGGGGGCGTAGAACCTATCCGAAGCCCCAACCATTGACTCCAGAAACCAAAACGGTTGCCAGGCAATAAGACTCCCCGACAATTTATTAAAAGGAATGTAGATAGCAAAAGAGATAATAAGTGCCGTAAAAAAGACCTTAATAATCAATGACTTTCTTTCGATAATTAATGAGTAAACACCCGCAACCATTAGCCCTCCCAATGCCAGAATTCCGGCGTAGACTTTTATTTCAATTAGTATCCCGAAACTTAAAACACAAAGTAAAAATATCCATCTACTGAATTTCTCATCCAATTTCAAAATACTTTCCCCTCCCCAACCCTGTCCTCTAATTAATGAAACCAACCATCCGAAACTTCCTCCAAAATATACAAAAAAGGTTGACCAAAGCGAAGCTTTCTCCGAACGGGTCCAAAGCAAAACAAATTTATAAGTCAAAAGGCCGACCAAAAATGCCAGAACCGGAGGAATCACCTGAAAATATAAATTAGGTATCGGTATAAATGAAATTTTATGAAAAAGGGCCAACAAAAGATCAAAACCAATATGATAATTCTCTATACCCTGTCCTGAAAAAATCGGCATCAAAAAACTTCCCTTAGATAAACTTTCTGAAAGCGCAATGTGCCAAATTCCGTCATGTCCGTTTGCACCCCAAAATCCCAACCCTCCGGTACAGCCATCATTCCAACAAAGTCCGCTCCTGGCCATAGTTAATGCCCAGGTAATTGTTCCCAAAATAATAAGCAGATATTTCTGAAAACTATTTTTTGAGAAGAACTGAAAAAGTTTTTTTAGCATCCTCAATTAAAGATACGCCGACAAGTGCGAGTATACAAAGCGTATAAAGAACTGCTCCTGTCACAATCAGGACTCCAAGAGTTGCCGGAGTTGCGGGAAGCATTGATCTCAGAACTAAAAGTGTTATACCCATGACTACCGATGCAAAAAATGGTTTTAGCGCCGCCTCAGTCAAAGAAAAGTTGACATATTTCCCAAAGCGTAACCCGCAGCCGCACCGTCAGCCCCGTATTTTTTAGCCAATATAGGAACAAATACCCAAGTAAGGACTGTCCACATTACCATTAGTCCGGAGGTAATCTTAATTTTACCGATTGCGTTCAGGAGATTTGTCAATTGTGTCGTTACTGCGGCAAATAATACGTTTATAGATAATAGTGTCAGCGGGAAAATAGCCGGAAGCCATTGGTTATACTTTGGAATCATGTTTGTTACTATCGGGAAAAGAATAAGTATTGCGACGGTGGCCGGAAATACCAAAACAGTTGTAAAGAAAACCGACTTTGTGACTGCTTTTTCCAAAGATTCTTTATCATCCTGCATTCTGGAAAAAGCAGGAAAGGTCACTTTTGTAACATTATCAAGTACTACCCTCAAAGGCACTTGAATCCACTTCTGCGCCCATACCAAAATTCCCAAGGGACCAATGCCTATGATTTTCCCTAATACTAAAGTCAAACCGTCATCTTTCAAAACTGCGATAAAGGTGTTTATTTGGTAAGGTATGCCAAATTTTAGAAGTTTTGAAAGTGATTTCCGCGAAATCGTAAAAGAAGGCTTCCAGGGTTGAAAAATATATAAAGAGAAAAGCCCTACTACCCCACGCACCAATACCGCAATTGTAAAACTTGTGATCCCAAAACCCTTCCAGGCCAAAAACACAGCTACTAACGAATAAACCAGGTTTTCCAAAACCTGGGGAATAAAATAAATCGAGGATTGATCCAGATTGTAAAATCTTTGGATTTTGGAAGAAAAAACAAAAATCAAGGTCAGAAGGGTCAATACCAGTATTTGCTGGACCGTAAAAGTGGTTTTAAGGTCATCCTCATCCACTTTCTCCTTTTTCTGAATTAAGGCTGCGGCAAGTCCTATATCGGAAAAGTAAACAAGGAAGTTGATTATCGCCGAAACGATACCAAAAACCCCAAATTGAGCTGTTGTCAGAAGTGCCCCCAAGATTCCCTGAGCTCCAAGGGTTATTGCATAAAGCACAAAATACCTGCCTGTTAAGGCCACAACTCCTTTTACGGACCTTTGTTTTACGGTATCAAGACTTATTTCCGCGGTGGGATCCAGATGAGATTCCCGGTGTTCTTCGTTCACAGCTTCAATTTTACCATTTTATGAGCATACTAAAAACCAACATCGCCCTCCCACCTTAAACCGATACCATCCACCTCAATAAATGACTCTATTCCATCATATTTTGGTGGGGAGATTATTGTAAAAATCTTCCGTTGACCCCTCAAGGGAGGAATATCCGGTTTCGAATTATAGTAATCAAATATGTACCCGTAACCAAAGTTAAAACCGGGGCGTGTGCTTATGGAAACCCCGTACCCACCCTGCCCTCCTCTTTTAACAATCTCCTGTACTATAAGTTTCTTTGCGAAAAGATTCATCGGTCTAGTTATCGTGGTAAAGCTTTTAATACTCAAGATACCAATAGTCCCGACCAAAATAAAAACCAAAAGCCTACTGCGTATAAAAGAAAGGGCATATCCCAAAATAAACAAAAATGGCACAACAGCCGTCATCAGGTAATATTCCGAAAAACTTGATTTATAGAAAAGGAAAATAAAAAACGGAAGGAACAAAAACAAATTCGAGAGAATTAAAAGCGGGCGCTGTTTTTTATCTTTAAATATTCCCCAAAAAGAAATCAGTATAAATAGAGAGAAAATTATATACTTAATATACCCCGGGAAATCGACCCAAATAATATTTATCGAATTTGAGACAAGTGTTGTAAATAATTTTATTTTTGCGGGGGCTACTCCTTCGGTCCCCAAACTGAAAATTGACATAAGCCTTTGTAGGTTGATAAATCCGTGAGTTAGATCGTAAATAATTACAGGTAAAACCGAGAAAATAATAATTAATAGAGAAACAGCAATACTTTTCTTTTCGAAAACAGGTTTATAAATAAGTAAATATATGAAGATCGGCAAAACCAGGAGAAAAATTGCAAAATGCGATTGGAATCCCATTGCGAGTCCCAAAGCCACAAGAGCTAAACCGTACTTTTTCTTGTTCGAGATATAAACTCCATAAAAAACAAGAAGTTCAGACAAATAAAACAGTGAGGGTGCCCAGGGATTTTGATCCCATGTAATTAAACCAACCGACAGAGCTAGGATGATAGAAATGGCCAGTGCAATATATTTTGAAAATATTTCTTTCAAAACAAAATATGCCACAACCACAAAGAAAACGCCCAAAATAACCGAAAGGTATGCACCTGACGTGGGATCTCCCTTCAAAAAGAAACTAAATATTGCCCAAAGATATGTAAATCCCGGTCCTATCGAAAAGCCACCCAAACTTGTTTTCGGTCCCAGAAGAACCGGGTTTCCCGACAGAACTTCTTTTGCTTTAAACGCAATTTCTTCTTGGTCGGCATCGAAAGATATTCTTTTTTCAAGCAAATAGAATCGAAGAAATACCGCCAGAGCGGTTATGAAAATTATCGGAAGGAATCTTTTAAGGCTTTCCCAAATTGACTTTATTTTTAAGTGCTTCATTCGTCACCTCAAATAAAAGCAGTGAGTCGTGCGTACCGTTGGGTTTTAGAGCCTTAGGAAACTCTTTAACTTTCATCAAACCCAAGTACGCGGCATTACCGGAAAATCTTGATGCGTTAACCAAAAGGTAGGTCCTATCTCCAAATGCTTTAGCGTCAATAAGTGGTGGCGGCACGGTATCAAAAGTTAAACCGACTCCAATTGCAGTTATCTCAGGATATCTATTGAGATAAATTTGAAGCCCGTCCGGAAGTGTCCCAAAATATCCTTCTGTTCCAATCACAATTTTTTCTTCCGGATGCGCCGCTTGCTCTTCTATTAAGAAGTTTGCAGTTTCTCTTATCCCATGACCGGCGGTCCATTCTTCCAAATAACCCGATCTTTCACTTCTTGGTAATTTGGCTTTTGCCGGATCCGTCAATAAATAATAATTAAAAATTCCCGATACTATTACAAAAACTGACAATAGTCCGCAGATCGCCACGTTCCCCCATTTATTAAATTTCGCTGCAACCACCGATGACGAAAGAATAATGAGGTATGGAATTGAAAAAAAGATATAGCGCGCAGTAAAAGTTTTGGCAAACTCGGATTGAATAAGTACCGGGGCCAAGAACCAAACCAGTAATACCAATACGGCTTTCTTATGTTTCTTGTAATTAAAGATAAAGCCAAGTATTGCGGCAATAAGTAGTGGCCACGGACCCATCGCGACTATCCATCTTGCCGAGGCTAACAGGAATGTCTTCAAAGGATCAAAGAAACTGACCAAAAAGTGATTTAGCGGGTACACATAATCCATATTTCTGGATGCAATTAGGTGGAAATTTGGTCCTAAACGAAGGATATTATAAAAACCATAACCGATAAAAACCGTTACCAGCCATAAAGCCAATATCTTAATAAAAATAAAGAAGTTTTTTTTAAGGGTTTTGTCCCAATTAACAAAAAGCCAAAGAGAGGGAATCATTAATGCGAAAAAAAGTGCGGGCGATTTCGTTAGCCAAGCGCCTCCAAGGGTAAATCCTGAAAGCATTGCCAAGTCCCATCTTTTATATCGAATTGCCAAGTAACTAAAAATAAAAGTCCATATGCCAAACATCGAAAGCATGGAATCGGCCAGACTTAACCGGTCAAAAAAGAAAGTGAATGGTGATATTACATAGAAAAATGCGGCTAATAAGGATACTTTTTTGTTTTTAAAAAGTAGGTAAGAAAGAAGCGAAATTCCCACCATTGTACCCAAACCGGAAAGTACGGAAACCATTCTTCCTGCTACAAGGGGATCTCGGAAAAGTTTGAAGAACGGAATAACCACCCACATAAAAAGAGGTTGTTTTCCGTCAGAAAGAGGTAAAAATCTAAGTGTCTGTTCGGCCCTCATTACCTGGGACCAACGGATATAGATCGCTTCATCGGCAAATACAGGAAGTGTTTTTAGGTTAATAAACCTTAGAGAAAAAAGGGCTAAGATTACGACAACTCCGATTAAATAAGGTAAATTACTTAATATTTTTTTTCTCATTTCTACTTACTATAACTTAATCCCTGTTATTTTTCTTTACCGATACTATTTTTTGCCATTTTTGCCCAGTCCACAGGATCGTATTAAGTACATAATGTTTAAACACTCCATGATAAATTTTGCTTGAGGGAATCAACTTCTTCCACCTTTCCCTCTCGTTTGCCAATTTTTTAAATGTCGCACCATGGTAATGGGTAATTACGGAGTTTGGAAGATAGTATACTTTTAGACCACTCTTCCATGTTTGTCTGCAGTAATCAATGTCTTCAAAGTAAGCGAAGTAGCGTTCGTCCAGTTCCCCCACTCTTTTTTTTGCCTCGGAGGTAATCAGGAATGATGCCCCTACGACCGAGTCTACCGTGACGGCTTTATCTACTCTCGGTGCAAATTTTTCAAAAAGGCCTTTTTTTCCAAACCAATATTCTTTGATGGCATTCGAAATGGTTGGGAAGTGGTAGCAAGACATTTGAAGAGTACCGTCTATATTCATAAGTTTGGATCCGACTACACCTGCGTCAGGTGTATCGTTTGCAAACTTAAGCAGGTTTTGTAATGCATCTTTGTGAACCAATGTGTCATTATTTAAGAGCAAGACATATTCTCCCCTAGCCACTCTGATACCTTGATTGTTTGCTTTGGCGTAACCTGTATTACTACCGTTTAGTATTAAGGTAAATTTGTTCTTCCAATATTCTTCCTCTTTTAACTTTTTGAAACTCTCAACTGACCCGTCATTGCTACCGTTATCAACTAATATAACTTCGAATGATAAATTTTTTGCTTCTTTTTCTATGGATCTCACACATCCCAACGTCAGATCCTCCGTATTAAGATTGACGATAACTATTGAAAGATCCGGTTCTTTTATCATCTGAAATTCATGAATATTGCCTCATCCGATACCTTGCTTAACTTTATTTCTTTTTTCCTTTCTTTTAAGGCTATTCCCAGTCTTCCCAGTGCCATTAAAACAATCCTTATATAGCCCGGGTGTCTTAAAACCCTTCGGAAAATTCCGGCGATATGATTGCGGATAAGTTTGGGGCTGTGGATATTTTTCCAAATAAGAAGGAGTTGGTTTCGTTCTCTGATTCTTCCTACGTATGATTTCGGGAACTTACTGACTGTTGACTCATGATGATGAACCACTTTTCCGTCCGGATCCCACATATTAATATATCCCCGCTTTTCCGCCCTGTAACAAATATCAATATCTTCCCAATAAAAAGGCGAAAACAACTTTTCATCCATTCCTGTTAATTTCATCCAATAATCTCTCCTGAAAACTCCGCTTCCGCCACTTACATAAAAACTATGATGGGAGCTGGCCGATTCTTCCCCCATGGATAATTCTATAAATCCTCCGTAAAAACCGCCTTTTGCCCAGCCAAATCCTTCCTCATGAAGTGAGACTGCAAAAACCTTATCATTGTCAAAGTGTTTAAAAACCGGTTCAAGAAAATTTACGGACGGAATCACATCGGTATTTATAAGAAGTATTAAACTGCCTTTAGTCATTCTCGCACCGGTATTGACCGCGGCCGAAAATCCACGGTTAATTTTGTGTTTAATAAGTTTAACTTCAGGAAAATTTTTGGTAATTAGTTTAGTGCTTTCATCGATTGACCCGTCATCTACGATAATTATTTCTATAATATTATTGGCGGGATTTTCTTTAGCCTTTAGGAGGTATGGCAAGTTTTTCTCCAAAAGTTTTTCTCCGTTATAATTTGGTATTACCACCGAAACTGTGTTTTTATTCATTTCTTATTTTTGAAGTATAGATGAAAGAACTTCATTTTCAAAGCTGAATAATGAATATTCTTCCGCCTTCTTTTTTGCATTCAATTCCAGTAAACGGTACTCTTTGGTGTTTTTAATCAGATCTGCCGTCTTACTCACCAACTCTCCGGGACTCTCCCACATTAATCCGTTAACCGAGTCTTCTACGATTTCCCTATGACCTCCCCCGTTAAATATAATAGGAATAGCTCCCGCAGACATTGCTTCTACAACTGTAATCCCGAAATGTTCCATTTTTTCGGGAGTCTCATTTTCGTTTTGACCAAATCCGGAGGCACTCCAAAATATTTTTGCATTCCCATACAAATTTTTAAGTGTAATAAAATCAGGACTTTCAATAATTTCGACAGGGTACTTTTCCGCAAGCTCTTTTAGCTCTTCCACAAAATTACCTGCCCCAACTTCTGTTCCACCGGCTAAAACAAGTTTCCATTCCTGAAATCCTTTGTCAAAAAGATCCTTGAATGCGGATACTAAAGTTTCTTGTCCTTTACCTTGAAGTATTTTTGAAAATCTCCCGACATATAGAATAATATTTTCTTTTCTTTTGGATTTAAAACTTTTGGTATCAACCGGTGGATATAAGACAACGCTATCGACACCAAACTCTTTATCAATAATATTTTTCGTAAACCCGGAATTACAGACAATTTTATTAATTCTAATAAGTTTCATCTTATTCATTAAACTTTTACCTTTAACCCCGCGGAATGGAACCTGAAAATGAAGAATGTTCCGCCTTGCGTGCATTATCGGAATGCTTCCGTCTGAAACCCAGAAACAAAGATCGTAGCCGTCGCCTTTTTTGATATCCGGAATTATATTTATACCATCGAAATTCATCCCGAACCTCTGTTCCAGGGTCTTTTTAATACCCTCATCTTTCCATTCCAAGTCTACGGAGTACCCAGCCCCTACCAAAACCCTGGCAAAAGTTAGAGTATATCTCTCGCCTCCACCTAACGTATCTAAATAAGGATTAAATATCGCTGCTTTCATTTTTTTTGAGATTTCAGTTGCATTTCCCAAAGCTTTGAATATGTGATCAAACGACTGTACATTTGATAGATTATTTCAATTACTCCGACAGTTCCATCTAAAAACCCCAACTTTACAATTGCTCTCTTCCAGAACTCCCTAAACCCGGCCGAGAAGAATCTGAAAAAATTCATTTTTGGGTGTCCTGATTCATACAAAAGTTTGGCTTCAATTTCAGACCATTTGTTTGTCTTTTCAACCATGTCATGAAGATTCCTATGGCTGTCATGCAAAAGCGGATGTTTAAGGTGATTTGTCTCGCCATCTATTAAAGGTTGCTCGTGCAGTTCCCCGAACCATCCTTTTAGTTTATCTTTTCTGATGAGCCTTAGTACGTAGTCCGGGTACCAACCCCCCCAATGCATTACGTGTCCCAGGAATCTGTTTCTACGGGGAATTGCATATGCGACAAAATCTCCACCATCTATTTCTTTTTCAATCTCTATCCTCAACTCTCTTGTTACCTCTTCATCACTATCTACATAAAATACCCAGTCACTTTTAGCCATCTTTGCTCCCTCATCTCTCCATTCGGAAAAACTTCCCTTTATATTTTCGGTTTCAACTTTTACTATCTCGTCGCACCACGCCAGCGAATCAAGACATTTTTTCAATAAATCTTTATCGTAATTTCCTCCAATTAAGACCACTGCCGAAATTGTTTTTTTACTTAAATTATTATTCATAAATTATTTATTATCTTTTGGCCCAAGCACCCATTCCGGTTATTCCGGCAATTGCGTCGATTGCTCCCTTTCTTTGCCAAAGCCTGCCTTTAAAAGCAAGTCTTAAAGTATCTCTCCAAATTGCAAATTTCGCTCTTAAACTTAAATGTCTTTTTGCAAAATACAATCTGTTTCTGGTCAAAAAATAATCGTTCGTCGGACTTCCGCTTCCACCGGTCGAAGAAGACACTTTATGCCACAAGTGGGTGCCGGGATAATATATTACTCTGTACCCATTTTTCTTTACCCTTTCGCTAAAATCGGCATCCTCCCAGTACAAGAAAAATGAGGCATCCAAATATCCGACTTTCTCAAACACTTCACGTCTGACAATAACACATGCTCCGTTTGCGAAATCAGTTTCCATGACCTTGTCGTATTGACCTGTATCAACCTCGTCAACTCCTTTATGTGATGAATAACCGTTTTCTCGGTCAATCTGGCCACCTGCATACCAGAATACTTTTCCGGACTCCCCTTTTTGATATCTGTCTTTATGAAATTCATAGCCCTTGGCAAAATACATTTTCGGTGATGCTAGGCCAACATCCTTGTGATCTTCCATAAAATCTACCAATTTAGTAACAATGTCTTTGGGCAGTATCAAGTCGTTATTCATCAAAATTACATAATCGGAACCTCTTTCCAGGGCGTCCTTTATGCCGATATTATTTCCGCCGGCAAATCCAAGATTCGCTCCGGTTTCTATGAACTTATAATCCATGTTGGGAAGTTTGTAATTACCGAGAGAGTCCTCCGTTCCGTCGCTGCTGCCGTTATCAACTACCAGACACTCCGGGTTATAATCTTTTACTTCAAGTTCGGCAATGTTTACCAACTGTTCCTGCGTCATTTTAAGTGCATTGGTTGTCAGAATAACGATTGATACTTTTGGAGATTTGGACATTTTAGATCTTTAGTTTTCTGCGTATCCTATCAAGTAAACCCCCGCCCTCATTAACGAAAGAGTTTGATTGCCAGTAGTGTAAATCTTTTTCTTGCTCACGAAAAAGTGATGCTACTTCACTCAACTTCAAATCCTGTTCTTCGAACTTACCTGTTTGCCAAACTTTAAGATAAACAATAAACTCCGAGAAAGCTTGCAGCAAGGAAAGAGCCAGTCCATGAAGTCCA
The DNA here is from genome assembly GCA_000997405.1 of Candidatus Woesebacteria bacterium GW2011_GWA1_41_7. GTDB lineage: Bacteria > Patescibacteriota > Microgenomatia > UBA8517 > UBA8517 > UBA8517. Next base: position 19,281 of record LCBU01000009.1, read on the forward strand.
TCCTTATAACCCTGTCCATAAAAATAGCGGCTCAAAAACTCCGCCATAGGTTTAACCATAATATCTTTCCAGGAAAATTTATAACCTTCATCAATCTTTATCTTTGCATGGTGAGTTGTGTAACGATTCATGCGCTCCAGATACTCCTCTATGGAGTCATAATTGTGATGGATTATTGCAATATCCTCTTTTTCCGGAAAATCCTCTCCCACACCTTGGGTTAAGGGAACTGTGTGAATAATTTCATTCCAGGAAACAAAACCTTTTCTGAAAAGGCGTATGTTCATGTCCGGCCACCAACGTGAATGTTTAATGAAGCGTCCAAAAATAATATTTTTTCTGGGAATCCGGTAGTAGTCTGCTTTAGAATTTTTTAGGATTTTTTGAATCTCCGGGATCAGACCCTGGGAAACTTCTTCGTCTGCGTCTAAAATAAGAATCCAATCACCTGTCGCTTTCCCGATAGCAAAATTTCTTGCAGGCTCTACGTATCCTGTTTTCTTGTGTGTAAATATTTTAGCTCCGAGACTTTCGGCAATCTCCCTGGTTTTGTCATCTGACTCCATGTCGATAACAACAATCTCATCCGCCAGCTTCTTAACTGACAAAATTGCCCTTTTGATGTTTTTCTCCTCGTTCAGGGTGTTAATTACAACCGAAATCCTGGAAGACATGCCTAATTGTATCACTATGGAAGTCCTCAAAGCCAGACACTCCTTTAAACTTTGTATTTACCCTTGATCGCGTTTATACGAACCATAAGAAGCCCCCGGAGCCCCTCGATTGAATCCATAATAGGATTAACCTCTTTGCGTTGACCATACTCATACCATTCAACCGGAACTTCGGCGACTTTTAATCCTAATTTTCTGGCAATATACAAAACCTCAAGATCAAATCCCGCAGTGACAGACCCCATCTTGGAAACCGAGTTCATGCGATATATTTGCATCCTTTTAAATATATCTTTTGCGGCTTGGCTACTAAATACTTTAAATCCGCATTGGGTATCTTTATATGGCAATCTTAAAATCAGAGTCCTAAGGATAACAAATCCATAAGCCATTATTTTCCTTATCAATGGTTGTCCCGGTCTGCCGGTTCTACTTCCAATTGCCACGTCATAGCCTTTTTCCAGTTTAGGTAAAAACTTATCAAACTGATCCATTGGGGTTGATTGATCCATGTCGGTAAAGAGAATATATTCACCGCCGGCTGCCTCAACACCTGCCATAATTGTTCCGCCCTTACCCCTATGAGGCTCGCGTCTCAAGAAGAAATTCTTATGGCTTTTGGTAAACTTTTCAACATATGAAATTGTCCCGTCCGAAGATCCGTCATCCAAAACTATTACTTCCCAGGAGAAATTTTTATTTTTCAGGTATTCATAAACACTGTCCAAGACTCCCCGCTTAAGGTTTATCTCTTCGTTAAAAGCCGGTATCACTACACTTAAATACGGTCTCATTTAATTCTTTGTCTTTCCTGGACAACAATTCCGCCAAACTTTTGCTCTTCCAAAACTGTCCCTATTCCTTTTTGTCTATCAAGCCAGGCCTGTAACCTTTCAGGGTGATCAGGATCAACTTCATATAAAGTATAAAGTAAGTCCACATTTTTAGTAAGTGGTTGAGCCTTATATTTTACTTCCCCCAACCATTGGAATAAGTACTGATAGGCATACGGGATAACCGGCGGTACATATTCGTCAACATTGAATTCACGTCCGTTTGCATCTTTGTAAATCCAGTCTATGGCTGCCATCTGTCTATTCAAAACAATTGTCTTGTAGTCGTTTACGTTCAATAAATATGCTTTTTTATACTCGGCCATATTTTTATAAATAAATATTCCTAAAAATAGAATCGCAATAATTTTACCCGCCGTTCCCCTGGCAATTTTTGTTACCAGGTACGAGAAAAGTAAAATAAATACAAAATAATATCCGGTAAAATAGTAGTCGTATAAATTACCGTTATTTCCACTAAAAAATAAACCACCCAAAAATGGGGTCGCTGCAAAAGTGGATATGACAATAAATTTCTCGTTTTTGAAAATATCTTTTTTCTTGGCAATAAGATAAAGTGTCACCAAAATCAAAAATGGCGCAAAGATATTGCCACCGTTTATCCAAAACTTTGACGAGAAAACGGAATAGTAAAATGGCAGGCGGGAACTAATCATCTCCCAGAAAGACAAACTAAAACTTTTCTCCTGAAAAAGAAATTGAGAGAGAGGCCCGCTCAGTACTCCGGGGTGCCTCACCTCAAAAAGTATTTGTGGAAAAAATGATAACAAAAATATAAATACGGATATAAGAATCGTTTTAATATCGGGGAGTAATTTTCTTTTCCAAATAAAAAGTATGATTAATGCAGGTATGTAAAAAACCTCCATTGCCGATCCAAAATTGAGAGCCATTCCAACCAAAAAAGCTATTAAGGGAAATGCCCACTTTTTTTTATCTAAAAACCTAAAAACAGCCCAAATTAAAGAAACTCCGATCAGAAGCATTGGCGTTGGGTTCGAAAGCCAACGGGAGGAGCCGACTATATATATGGACGTGGCAGCTATGAAGGCGGCAAGAAGAGCCATTTTCATTCCACCAATTTCACGACCAACTTTAGCAATTATGTAAACCGAAAATATTGATATTAAAACCAATAAAGCTGCCGGCCAAACAGGATTTCCGTTTCCCA